>CAZRVJ010000083.1:1395-2511 GCA_964603535.1 uncultured Candidatus Saccharibacteria bacterium | reverse complement strand
TAAACCTTACTCGCTTTCCAAGCGAGCGCACTAGACCACTATGCGACCCCTCCAAGTATTAAATTTTAAACTCTCTTTTTATTTGTTCTCGTCTGAATCCCTTTTTATATTCTTTTTCTATTTCAACCGACTCCCTTTCCGAATCAGTCTCTATAATTTTTAAAAAAATAAAAGGTCTTCTTGATTTTGTGGAACTGACCTTACCATTATTATGTTCTTTTATCCTTCTATCAATATTGTTGGTTCTTCCTATATACAAATCATTGTCTTTAAGGCTTTTTAGAATATAAACATAAAACATAATAAAACACTAGACCCCTGCCTGCCGGCAGGCAGGACTATGCGACCCCTCCATATTATATTGTTAATCTTTTTGTTGCTTTCTTTTTTCCACCATTTCTCTCCAAAGCCTTAATTCATCCGGATCAAACCATTCTAAATTTTCTTTATACTGTAATTTATTTGCTAGATAAGATTTAAAATTTATTTGTGAATCATGCGCATTACCAGAAACTTGATAATTGGAAAATTCTTCCCTCGTCAGAGTCTTGTTTAAAAATTTACTAAAAATATTTAAACTTTCTTCACTTAATTCTTGGGGATCAATATCTTCAAAATGAATATCAAAAAATTCGCCTCGCTCTTTTTTAGCCATCTCTTCTTTTTTAATCAATTCAACCCTACTGCGTAGTTCTTCAAAATTTATCGTTTTTTCTTTTTCAATATTAATATTTCCCCCAAATTTTTCCATATCTTTATGTATTCATATCCATATCGCGTAAAATTTTAATTCTTTGCTCTACTGACGGATGTGTATCAAATAAAGATGTTCTTTTTATTTTTTTATTCTCAGCAGCGTTTTTATGCATAGGAATCGGAGTGGCAATAAATAAATGGCTAGTAGCTTGCGATGAAAAACGCATCGGCGTTACATCATTAGAAATTTTTTCTAAAGCACTCGCCAAACCCTCAGGATATCTAGTAAGTAACGCCCCAGAAGCATCAGCCAAGAACTCTCTCTTTCTGGAAATAGCTAATTGAATTAACTTAGCAATTATCGGCGATAAAATAATAAAAATCAAGCCAAAAAGCATAACTATAGAGCCTAATTGTCCA
>CAZRVJ010000083.1:0-1385 GCA_964603535.1 uncultured Candidatus Saccharibacteria bacterium | reverse complement strand
CAAAATCTTGCTCTAATAAACATATCGGAAATCACAGAAATCAGACCAACCAAGACAACAACTACTGTTTGTAAAAGAATATCATAATTACCTATATGAGAAAGCTCGTGAGCGATTACTCCTTCTAACTCATTTTTATTCAATTTCTCTAATGCTCCCTGAGTTACTGCAACAACCGCGTGTTTTTTATCTCGCCCAGTAGCAAAAGCGTTAATCGCCGCTTCCGGCAATATATATATTTTAGGCATTGGCAATCCCGCGGTGATGCAAAGATTTTCTACGATGTGGTAAAGCTCTGGATTATCATTGTGTTCTACCGATTTGGCATGTGTTAAGCCCAAAACTACTTTATCAGAAAACCAATAACTAATTATATTCATACCCACACTAAAAGCCACACAAAAATAAAGTATTTGTGGAGATTGATAATATTCACTCAAAAACCAGCCCAAAAAAATAACCAAAATCAAAAACAAGCCCATCAAGAGCCAAGTCTTGCGAATATTTTTTGATTGTTGAGTATATAAAGTCATTTTAAAACTTCACGCTTACTGGAGCTTTTTCTGCCTCTGTAGCTGCAAAAAATTCCTGTTTCTGAAACTTAAATATTCCAGCGATAATATTAGAAGGAAAAGTTTCAATCTTATTATTCATTTCCAATACGTTAGTATTGTAGAATCTGCGAGCAGCTTGAATTTTATTTTCCGTATCAGCCAACTCTCTTTGTAATTCTAAAAAGTTAGTATTAGCTTTTAATTCCGGATATGCTTCGGAAACGGCAAACAAAGTCTTAAGAGTTCCAGACAAAGCATCTTCAGCTTTAGCCTTTTCATTAAAACCCTGAGCAGAGATAGCTTGAGAACGAGCTTGAGTTACTTTCTCAAAAACATCTTTCTCATGAGCCATATAACCCTTTACTGTTTCAACTAAATTAGGGATTAAATCGTAACGACGCTTTAATTGTACTTCAATATCAGACCAAGCTTCTTTAGCTCTATTTCTTAATCTAATTAAAGTATTAAAGACTGCAATCGGCCAAATAATGATTAACGCTACTACGGCCACAATGACAATAGTCCAATTCATATTTTATATTTCTACTTAATTTAAAATAAACGCGACTCAATGTTTTTATTTTATCACTTTACTTCTTATTTTTCAAACGCCACTCTTCTATTTTCTGATGATAACCAGATAAAAGCACTTCCGGCACTTTCCATGATACTTTTTTATTCTTCGCATTGGGATAAAAAACTTCAGGACGAGTATAAGCGGGATAACTTGGCACCTCCTCGTTCTTCTTACTTCGCCCACCGATAGTTTTCATTCTGTTGGTCTCAATAGATTCTTCCTTACTCATAAATCCCGGGATTAAGCGCGCCACA
>CAZRVJ010000082.1:0-2517 GCA_964603535.1 uncultured Candidatus Saccharibacteria bacterium | reverse complement strand
ATAATAAAAATATTTGACGTTGGACTTCTAAAAACAATCTTCATTTAACATTTGAATTTATCTGTTCAATTAAAAAAGAAGACTTAGCAAAAATAATAAAAGCAGGGGAGCAATCTCACCAAGAAATTCATCCATTCAAAATAAAAATCAAATATCTTTGTTTGGGGCCGGAAGAAAAAATAACCAAAAGAATGATTTGGGCAGTATTAGAAGCACCGGAATTATTAACAAAATTAAAAAAATCTTTAAGAAATAATTTAATTAAAGAGGGAATAAATTTTCAAATTGAAAAACAAGAATTTCATCCACACATTACCATAGCCCGACTCAAACAGGGAGAAATGAATCCCAGTTATAAATATCAAAAAGAATTGATAGCAGAATTTGAAGTAAAAGAATTTTTATTAATAAAAAGCGAGCTAAAATCCTCCGGGCCTCAATATTCCGTTGTACAAAGCTTCACTCTTTAAAAAAATAAAGAAAGACTATATAATTAAATTAAATGCGAGATTTAAACAAATAATTAGTATGGAAATAATTAATGAAGGAAAAAAACAAAAGATATTCAAAATTATTGGCATTGTAATAGTTTGTCTCGGTGTCTTAGGCGGAACTCTTTTCGCCGGTATAAAAATAGGAGAGAAATATTACCCCTCCATAAATCTTGTAGAAGGATTAAATAACAAAGAAACCGGGAAACCGGCTGATGTTGATTTTAGCCTCTTTTGGGATGCCTGGAGACTCGTCCAAACCGATTATGTCAAATCTAATAACCTAGACAAGCAAAAGATGGTTTATGGGGCTATAAAAGGCCTTTTAGGGTCTCTAGAAGACCCTTATTCCACGTTCTTTTCGCCTACAGACGCCCAAAAGTTCAATGAGGATGTTGGGGGCAGTTTTGGAGGAATAGGCATTGAAATGGGCATTAGAAAGGGTATTTTGACTGTTATTTCACCCATAGAGGACACTCCAGCATGGAAAGCCGGACTCAAAGCAGGGGATCAAATCACAAAGATTAATGGCAAATCCACTGTAGACATAACCTCCGATGAAGCTGTTAAACTTATCCGCGGAGAAAAAGGAACATCAGTTGTTTTATCAGTTTTGCATAAAGATTCTGAAACACCCACGGACATTTCTATAGTCAGGGATACTATCGTAGTTAATGCCGTTAAACTTTCTTTTCTTGAAAATAATATTGCTCATCTAAAACTATTAAGCTTCAGCGAAAATGCTCCTTATGAATTTTATCGCGCCATCTTGCAAATAGCGGAAAAAAGATCGCCAGCTATGATTTTAGACTTACGCAATAATCCCGGAGGCTACTTGGAAGTTTCAGTTGATATCGCCAGTTGGTTTTTGCCCAAGGACTCAGTAGTAGTTAGAGAAAATATTAAAGGAGAAACTGAGGAAGTTTTAAAAGCTGGAAAAAATCAAACTTTAATCAATATGCCGGTTGTTGTTCTTATTAACGAAGGTTCGGCTTCAGCTTCAGAAATTTTAGCCGGAGCTTTACGAGATATCAGAAATGTTAAATTAATTGGAATAAAATCTTACGGCAAAGGATCAGTACAAGAGGTCAAAGAACTTTTTGATGATTCCATGATCAAATTAACTATTGCTGAATGGTTAACACCCAATGGCACATCTATTAACAACAACGGGTTAGAGCCGGATTATAAAGTGGAAATGCCTAAAGACGAAAATTCTAAAGAAGACCCGCAACTAGACAAAGCCTTAAACATCGTCAAAACATTAATGTAATTCGTTAAAATTAAAATATGAAAATTATTTTACTTAAAGATATTCCTAAAATAGGGAAAAAATATGACATTAAAGATTTATCCGATGGATATGTCAGAAATTTTTTATTACCTAAAAAATTAGCCGAGGAAGCGACGCCTAATAGAATCGCCAAGATTGAAGGAATGAGAGCCGAACAAGAAAAAGAAATCCGAGCTAAAATAGAATCATTCAAAAGGCAGGCTAAACAAATGGCCGGTTTTAAACTGGAATTTGTCTTAAAAACAGACGGCAAGAGCGTTTTTGGAGCCATCAACGGAAAAGATATAAAAGATAAGCTCAAAGAAAAAGGTATTAGCATTAATGAAGACCAAATCAAAATGGAAAAACACTTGAAAGAAATGGGGGAGCATATTGTTAAAATAAAATTCAGCCCCGAAGTTGAGGCCGAATTAAAAATAGTTTTAAAATCAGAATAAAATAAAAAAAGCCCCTAAATAATAGAGACTTTCTTTACGGTTCTCACTTCGCCGTTAAATCCTGTTTTTCTATGAGTGGTAAATTTTACTTTGCCAGACTTTACAGCGTAAAGGGTATCGTCAGCACCAACTCTCACATGATTACCAGCAAGGACTTTTGAACCCCTTTGTCTAATAATAATGTTACCGGGATTGGCTTTTTGACCATCAGAAATCTTAACCCCTAAACGTTTAGCAATAGAATCACGGCCAAGCTTTGTAGAACCACCTGCCTTTGTATGTGCCATATGACATT
>CAZRVJ010000081.1:0-2557 GCA_964603535.1 uncultured Candidatus Saccharibacteria bacterium | reverse complement strand
TGTTTGAATTGGGAAAGTTGTTTTTTGAGGAGCGGATATTTTTTTAATTCCGGATCTATTTTTAATATTTTTTCCGCTTCGTCTCGCGCTGATTGCACCAGATTTAAATTTTTTAAAGCATTCATTAAATAATCGGGGATACCAGATTGGCGCAAGCCAAGAAAATCTCCCGGTCCTCTGATTTGTAAATCTTTTTCTGCTAGTTCAAAAGAATTTTTGGCTTTTACAATAGCATCTAAGCGATCATTGGCAGTTTGAGTATTTGATTCGGTGAAAAGCATACAATAAGATTGATGTGGTCCTCGGCCTACGCGACCTCGGAATTGATAAAGTTGCGCTAAGCCAAATCTATCTGCACCCTCAATCATCATAATGGTAGCATTAGGAACATCAATGCCGACTTCAATAACGGAAGTAGAAACTAAAATATCAATTTCTCCTTGGCTGAAGTCTTTCATAATTTTTTCTTTTTCTTTGGCTGGCATGCGGCCATGAAGCATGCTAATTCTTAAATCTGGGAATATCTGCTTTTTGAGTTTTTCATATTCTTGGGTGGCGCTTTTTCTTTCCCATAAAAGAGGAGCTGGAGATTTATTGTCATCATTAGTTGGGGCAATTAAGGGGCAGATGACAAAGACTTGTCGGCCTTTTTTTATTTCACTACGGATAAAAGTATAAGCCTTAGATCTGTTTTCGTGAGCTACTACTTTGGTAATAATCGGCTTTCTATCAGCTGGCATTTCATTGATCAAAGAAATATTTAAATCACCCCAAATAGTCAGGGCTAGGGTTCTGGGAATAGGAGTGGCAGTCATAGATAATAAATGTGGAGCAAAACCTTCTTTTTTATTGGAATTGATTAAAGAGGCGCGTTGTTCTACACCAAAGCGATGTTGTTCATCAATAATGATTAAGCCAAGATTTTTAAATTTTAGATTTTTAGAAATTAAACTATGAGTGCCAATAATAATATCTAATTTCCCTGATTCGCAATTTTTACTAATTTCTTTTTTGGTGGCTTTTGATTCTAAATTAGCCCAAGAGATTTGTGCTCCGGATGAGGTGAGTAATCCGATATTAATTTCAAATTTTTTAAAAATATTAGAAAGGGTGCGAAAGTGTTGCTGTGATAATATTTCTGTGGGGGTCATGAAGGCAACTTGAAATCCATTTTTGATAGTAACTAAGGCTGCAATGGCAGCAACAATTGTTTTGCCGGAACCAACATCTCCTTCTAGGAGGCGGTTCATGGGTTCGGGTTTTGCTAAGTCTCTTAATATTTCCAAAATGGCGCGGCGTTGGGCCAGAGTAAATTGAAATTCCAAAGAGTCAGCAAAATCTTTTAGAATGTCCATGTTGGTTTTAATCTTAAAAGATTTTTCTTTCTTTAGCTTGCTTCGTTCTTTGAGAACTAATAATTCCAACATAAATAAATCTTCAAAAGAAAAGCGTTTTTGCGCTATCTCTGATTGTTCAATAGAGCTAGGGAAATGAATTTGTTCCAGAGAGTTTTTTAATTCTGGTAAATCAAATTGTTCACGCAAATTGTCGGGAAGGGGATCGCTGGGAAATTCAACATCAGACCAAATTTTTTTTAAAAGAAATCTAATGCCACGAGAAGTAAGTCCGGCAGTTTCAGCATAAACCGGTATTAATCCTCCTGTCTCGCGATGTTCCATATTATCAATGTCGTATATTTTTTCATAAGAAGGATTGGAAAGATAAATGCCCTTTTCATTTTCAGCTATTTTTCCAGCTAAACTCACTAAATTACCGATTTTTAAAGTATTGCTGATATATGGTTGATTAAACCAAATAGCGCGCAAAGAATCGGTTTCATCTTCAATAATAGCTTCAGTGATAAACATTTTTCTTTTCCAAGTGCGAATAGTTTTAATGTCTGCGATTTTTCCGGTAATAGTAGCGATTTCTCCTATTTCAATATCTTCAATATTTTTGAAGTTAGAGAAATCTTCATAGCGTTTAGGAAAATGGAAAAATAAATCACGCACGGTTTTGATGCCGAGTTTTTCTAATTTGGCTTGGTAGTATTGGCCCACGCCAGAAATGATATTAATAGGAGTATCAAAATTCATATAATATAAAATTCAAACCAGAAATCTGAAAAAATTTTCAAATTCCAATATTCAATAAATCTCTCAATTAAAAAATAAATTATTTTGGAAATTAAAATATTGGGATTTATCTAGCAATTTCGCCTATATTATAATACATTTTTAGAGGTAAAAAAAGCCCCATCTCTTTGAGATGGGGCGTTGGGGGCTACGCTCCCTTAAATTAACCTGCGCCCTTAACGCAGTGGGTGGCGTAGGATCGAATGACGCTCATTCGCTCCTCCTATTAAGCATGTTTCATGCTTAATATTATGAGAATGCATATAAATAACCCTTATAAATATATGAAAAAAACATTTTTAGTTTTATTCACTTTAATTATAAGTTTATTATGGATTGATCCTGCGTTGGCAGTACAAGATACGGCCAGTCCAACGGTAGTTGATAACCCAACTGTAAAGGTTGGTGTTTATGATAATTAC
>CAZRVJ010000080.1:1092-2577 GCA_964603535.1 uncultured Candidatus Saccharibacteria bacterium | reverse complement strand
GTAATCCCAGCTGGCGCTCAACATAATATTATTAATGTTTCCAGCGATCAAGATTTAAAGCTTTATACTATTTATTCTCCGGCCCATCATCAAGATGGGGTAGTGCGCGCTACTAAAGAAGAGGCGGTGGCTAATTCTCCGGAATTTGATGGAAAAACATCCGAATAGTTATTTACTAGATAAAAAACAGCCCTACTTGACAGTAGGGCTGTTTTATTCTATAACTAGAATTTTAAAACCATAAATAAGGAGATTTTAAATGAAAAAAATTAAATATTTTTTTCAGGGAGTCATGAGAGAGTCTATGGTGATTGTTCTGTTTCTTGCCCCTCTGTTCGCTTACGTCGTTGATGGGAGAAGATATGTGTTTGATGTTTGGGGGATCTATTTGCAGTGGTGGCTCGTGCTTCCGATATACTTTTTTGGCGTAATTATTCTTTTGTCGTTAGTCCGTTTGTTTATAGGAGTGATGGCGATTGTTTTTATCGGGTTGGCGAAGCTATTTCGTCTTTTAAAGAAAGTCATCATATCTCAAAAGAAAAAAAGGAGTAAATAAGATAAAGCCCTGATTTTGTTGATAACAAAATCAGGGCTTTTTAATTGGGCGCAAAAATGATAGAATAAACGAACATATAAGAAGACTTGAAATTAGGGCATTTTAATGTTATTTTGAATATTCTTAAGATAAAACAGCTATGATTATTCCATATATAGTTTTATTTTTCACAATGATGTTTTTGGGGGAAGAGGCCATGTTAGTGACCGGTTCTTTGAGTTCTTTGGGTGTTTTAAGGATTGATTTGGCCTTTATTTTTTCTCTTTTGGGTGTTTATGCTGGAGATGCTTTTTGGTTCTCTATTGGTTGGCATTTGGGTAATGGTTTTGTGAAAAAATTTGGAAAATTCTTTTTTGTTACTGCTGAACGTTTTCAAAAGATGCAGAATCTTTTTGATAAGAATGGAAAATGGGTTTTATTTTTCTCTAAGTTTGTTTTTGGTTTTAACCATTTAATAATGGCCGCTGCCGGAGCATCTCGTATGAAAATAAAAAAGTTTGCCATTTGCCAGTTTTATACTTCATTGATTTGGACGGCGATTTTTATGGGTTTGGGTTATGTATATTCCAATTTTATTAGCTCCATTACAAAAAATGTAAAGATTATTGGTTTGTGTCTTTTGGCCTTTGTTGTTCTCTTTATAATTAGCGAAAATCAAATTAAAAAGGCGGCAGAAAAGATATTTGGGTTCTTTTCTTCAAAAAAAGATTAATTGATATTTGAGGGTTTTTTATGTGATAAAAAGCCCTTTTTTGATAAATTTTTATTGTTTTTTTGCTTGTATTTGAGGTAAAAATATGATAAAATATAAGTATTAAAATGGTAAAAAAAGACAATAAAAATCAAGCAAAAGAAGCGGTTTCATCAGAAGTGAAGCCGTCTTCTTATGGTGCTAAAGACATCATCGTTTTAGAGGGTTTAGACCCAGT
>CAZRVJ010000080.1:0-1082 GCA_964603535.1 uncultured Candidatus Saccharibacteria bacterium | reverse complement strand
CTCTACTGGCATTGATGGATTGCACCATTTAATTCATGAAGTTGTTGACAATGGTATTGATGAAGCCATGGGTGGTTTTGCTAAAAATCTTGAAGTGCGTTTGTCTGATAATCATCGCGTTTCTATGCAAGACGATGGGCGTGGCATCCCAGTTGATATTCATCCACAAACTAAGAGATCAACATTGGAAACTGTTATGACAGTTTTGCATGCTGGTGGTAAGTTTGAAAGCGGAGCTTATAAAGTTTCCGGTGGTTTGCACGGTGTAGGTGTTTCTGTAGTGAATGCATTATCAAGATATATGCGCGCGGAAATTTGCAGAGATGGTGGAAAATTTGTTCAGGAATACGCAAAAGGAAAACCTAAGGCAGCAACAAAAAAAATTGGTACTAGTTCTTTACACGGTACTCAAGTAGTTTTTGAGCCCGATCCAGAGATCTTTGGTAACAAAGACGGTAAAATGCCGGAATACGATTTTAATCGTATTTCTAATCATTTGCGAGAACAGGCCTTTTTAACTAAAGGAGTAAGAATCAGATTGGTAGATGCTAGAAAGGGAAGTGAAAATAGCGCTGACTTTCATTTTGAAGGAGGCATTATTTCTTTCATTAAATATTTATTAGGAAGTGAAAAATCCATTCACGATAACATTTTTTATATTAATAAATTAGTAGAAAAAATTCAGGTAGAAACCGCATTTGTTTACACGGAAGATATTCAATGTTTAGAATTGGCTTTTGCCAATAATATTAGGACCACTGAAGGGGGAATGCAATTGACCGGTTTTCGCACCGCTCTTACTAGAGTCTTAAACGATTATGCTCGTAAGGAAGAATATTTAAAAGAAAATGAAGAAGGCTTAACCGGTGATGATGTACGTGAAGGTATTGTAGTAGTGGTTTCTGTTAAATTGCCAGAACCTCAATTTGAAGGACAGACCAAAGCTAAATTAGGAAATCCTGAAGCTCGTACTGCTGTTGATTCTGCCGTGAGTGAGGGATTAAAAGATTTCTTAGAAAAGAATCCTCAAGATGCTAAGAAAATAATTGAAAAATGTTTATTGGCTGCTAAAGCTAGAAAAG
>CAZRVJ010000079.1:0-2596 GCA_964603535.1 uncultured Candidatus Saccharibacteria bacterium | reverse complement strand
TTCTCCGTTCTCAATGCGTTTCAGCATTTCAGCGAAGAGGGGACGATTATCTGGTTTTTTGGCTGACTTAGCTTCGGTGTAGACTTCTTTAATCTCCAAATGCAGATCACGAGCTAAAATTTTTAGCCGGTTGATCTGATCGTCAATAGACTGCACCTGCCGATCCTCGCTTTCCGAAGATTTCCGGGCGTAAATAAAGTATTTGATTGTAGGGGATTCAGATTTCATAGTAATTCAAAAGGGCAGTCTGGTTGCCCAAATCCATCTATCCCGAAGAATAGCTTCATTGGCAGACTGCCCTTTTGAGGCAACGAAGCAATTAAAAAATCGGGAAGATGTTGGATTATGGGCGACGTTTATAGTATGCCTCGTCCTTCGTTATTAAGCAATATTGTTTGATACGGCTCCGCACTTCTATCCAGCCGCATAATGCGCCGCATTTTCCTGGTTGGCCTGCCCGCATAAAACGCGCGTTTCATGGTTTCTCTGGTTCTAGAAATTTTTTCGTCAATATCGAACAGTTTAGCAAGATAACCATACTTCCAGGAACGATTTACTTTTTTAGAACTATAGGTGAGGCCGTAGCAGTGGCGGCACCCGAAGTAGTTCCCGGCTTTGTACAGAGTTCCAACCCGTCTCCCACAGGCGCGGTTATTCTTTATCAGCGGACAAATAAACCAGTATCGCTTCCCTCCAAATTCGCAGGGAGTGGTAGTCAGTTGCACCTGATAATCAAAATCTTTCTTCTCATCGCTTTCACGGTCGGTTTGGGTATATATCAAACGCATATAACCATAGCCTTCCAGTGTAGAAACCTGAATGCTGATACTACTTTTGTTCTCGGAATATCCGCTTGTCCAGGAAAGCGCTCCGGAACGCCAGCCTTCAAAATAGCCATGCTTTTTAAGGAAGCGGGTATCTATTTTCTTAAGACCATCAGCCTCTATTTTGTCTGAATAGCTCCAGCGGCCCATAGGTACGTGAATTTAACCGAAATCATTAGAGATTAGCAGCCTGAATTTCAGTGTTTTTAGTCTTATATTTCTCTTGGTTAAGCGGTAACTTGATTATTCTGATTTTCAAGCACTCATGCAAAACGTATTTTTACCCTAATTAACAACGTCCTCCCCAGCTTCACTCACTATATTGTTGGAGCCAGAAGACAGCTCGGTGGTTGGGAAAACAAGTACTCTTCGTCTGTTGTTTGGGTCCTGTTCTTGAGTAATAAGTCCCGCCGTTTCGAGCATAGGAAGAATTTGCTGCCGAAGCCGGAAGTCCTCAAGGATACGTCCGTACACTTGAGAATGCTTCTTAAAAATATCCTGGCGGGAAATGCCTTGCTTATTCACTACCTCGCCCATACCCAACCCGTCATTCTTCTCCTGATACGCGGCAACTATCACCTCCCGGTAGAAATTGTAGATATACGGTGGCAGATTATACTCCTGGCTCTGCGAAATTTTTTCCCAGATTTTTATTGCTGAACGTATGTCATCGCCGTTAGCGATTATTACAGCACCCTCACGCTCTCGGAACCACAAGTTTACCAGGGCAAATGCTTTAATGAGGGAAATGAGTCTGCCGATATCGCGCTGGTGGCGCGGTTTGAGTATTAGCTTGTTCTCCAGAAAAACCTGTTCGATATAGTGCGGATCGGCAATTCTTACCTCTTCAATTTTCTCCTCGCGGATCGCCTCAATACGCTCCTTGAGTAATAACCTACCAGGGTGGGCGTTGAGCCACGATGAATACGCATTATTATCAGATTCCTTCCGAATCTTTTCATGAATAGCTTCGCGAATTTTCTCCTGATTGGTTTCGGGAGACAATAACATAAAACGGGTTCCTTCCTGCTCGTCTATTTGCAGACCGGCACTGCAAAAAACGACCGCAGGGAAACCCTTAATAAAAACGTTCTTGGTTTTAAGGCCGCCTTTCTGTGACTTGTCGGTAATCTTGAGGTGCATCTCTTTCTTATCGTGGGACAGAAGTGGGCGCAGCCTTTCCAGCAACATGGTATGAGGCTGGTCAAGAAAAATCAGGATCTTCCTGGAAAGATCGATCTCGTACCCGCCACGTTTTTTATTGATCTGCCCGACATCGTGAAAAAAGGCGGTCGGAGAGCAATAGCCGATTTCAATAACATCGTCAGTAGGGAACAGCCGGGCTACCTCAGTCGGGATATAGCTTTTACCCGTAGAGCTGGGAGCGTTAAAGCTAATGTTAAACTGAGCGTTCTCGGTATAAGCTGACAGTTCGCACAGGAAGCTCACCAGTTTATTCTCCTCGTCCTTTTTGATGGTCAACCCTAATATCTCCAAGATTTCTTCCGAGCTCAGCGGCTTGAATTTTGTCGTATCAATCGGCTGCCTTCCGGCAACCTGAGTAGCACACTGATACATGAGTTCGTCCGGCGTCCCCCCATACTTGGTGAAATAATCAGTTACGTCTTTGCCATCAGTCATGCGTTCAGGAAGAGTGATTTTAAATATTGCGGCTTGCGGGAGTGATTTTTCCAAGAGAGGTATTAAGCGTTGCATACCTTTCTCACCGGCGTCATCTTTGTCAAAGCAGAGGTATATTTTTTTCAAGTTTT
>CAZRVJ010000078.1:0-2598 GCA_964603535.1 uncultured Candidatus Saccharibacteria bacterium | reverse complement strand
TTCTTCCGCCGCTCGGTGAGATGGCCGGACAGATACGGGATGCGCAGCCCGGCAGGCATGCGAAGTTCGCCATCCTGTTCTTGGTGAAACAGCCGAGTGACTGTTTCGGCCACCACTTCGCTGCCACTGCCAATCAACAGCAGGTTTTTCTCCTGATTAACGAACAGAGAGATTTTTTTGGTCACCAGCGGCGCGCTGGGGAGCATGGAAAACACCAGGTCCTCTTTGAGCTGGCGTTTTTCTTTGCTCCCCACTTTGCGCTGTTCTTCATCAAGAATTCGCGCGATTTTTTCGGCCAGCGCGGTGTTGACCGCTGCGGCAGACAGGGCGCGGCTGGAGAGGTACACCGTCATCACGCTCCACCCGTTGCCCAACGGGAAAACCAGCTCTTTGCTGAGCGACCCGCGCACAAAACCAGCGCTGCTACGCGCTTGGCCGACGGGTTTTTGCCACAGGCGTTGTTCGGCCATCGCTTCAAGGTTGCCATGGGCGGGGATGCGCAAGAGGCGCGCCACGGGGATAAGCGACTTAGCCATGGGCGCCACCCATGTAATTCAGCGCGGCGACCGCCCGCAATGCGGCAACGGAGTTGCGCGCGCGAGCGATCCGGCTGCCACCATCAAAAATGTCCATCCCCAAGAATCTGAACCGCCCGCCGGGGTTTTTCAGGGTGCGTTCACCGGGGGTGCGGGACAGCGCGGCCGCGATGGCGGCGGCGGCTTGCTTGCTGGTGGCGGCGACGAATTCAGCCGGCGGGCGGCCCGCCTGGCGGATGATGACGGATTGCCCGGACGGGGCGTAAACCGCAGTGGGCTGCGGATGAATGCTTGCTTGCATGTCGCACCTATCAAAAAAAAACGATTTAAAACGATTTTTGGCAAATTGATAATTTCGCCACGCTTGAAAATTATCATTTTTTGTCGTTTTGAAAAATAGTGATAGGCAAAAAAAATCCTGCCAGTGGCAGGATTGATGTTTTTTTGAGACAGCTCGGGCGTCAGATCATGGGATTTGCGGGTATGGCAGCAGGCTTAGCCAGTCTGCCGGCTGGCAGTTGGCGGCGCGGCAAGCGGCAAACAACAGTTGCCCGGTGGCCAGTGCGACAGCCAACGGAGAAGCATCCGCCATGGCGGGCAAACCCAGATGAGCGCAGTGGCCGGCCAGATGGCTGGAGGCGTTTGGCCAGACATGGGCGGCAATTTTTTGTGCATCCAGCCAGATAGGGGCGGGCAGGCTCAAGCGGTGGTGATGGCTAATGGCGTGCAAGGCGTTGGGCACGGATGGACCATATACGACGGTGAGTTCATCCGAAATGGCCCAGTGCATTTTTTGGGCGGTCAGCGGCCAGGATTCGGCCTCTTTAATCATGGGCGCCGACAGTCCAGCCGGGGGATGGGCTGGCCAGGGTATTTTGGTGTGCGGGTTGGTCAGGACTTGCCAGGCGTCCAGCAGGCACTCGCTGTGCCAGCGCGCCAGGGAGAGTTGGCAGATGTGCTTGGGCGCGCCGATGCTAAGGGCGCCCAAGGCAATGACCTGGCTGGAATCAATTGGGGGAGGGGGTTTTTGGTTCATTCGGCGAAGGGGGTTGGCTGGCGGGCGGGCCGGCATGGCTGGCGGCCTCTTGGATCAGCACTTTGATGGCCAGTTGGCAGGGCTCGGGTAGCTGGGCATGCCAGGACGGCGGCGCAAGCACAAATTGTGCGGCCAGTTTATTTTCTGGAACGCTGAACAGTAGATGGCTCAGCGTTCTGGACAAGTCGAACTGATAGATAGACGGTTCGGCGTAGCCTTCTTGCGGCTCGGCTACACCTTGCGCCACCTGGCGCTCCAGCGCGGCTTGAACCAGCTCGGCGAACTCCACCTGATCGACGGCGCTGTAAATGCTGTCCACCGGCAGGCCAACTTTTGCCTCAAGGCGGCGGGCGGCTTTACGGACGATGCCATCGCGCATGACCCGGTATGCGCTGGACGGGGAGAGGTCCAGGTAGTCAGCAAAGCGCTCGGTGCTGCCGGCGCATAAAGCGTCCCTTATCAGCACTAGGCGCGGAATCGTTTTGGCGCGGTCATCGCCAGCTTGTTGCTGTTCATTGCTATCGGTACTCATTCTTGCATTCAAACCCAGGCCGGCGCCGAAGATCAAGCCGGCGATTGGCGCGCACTGTGGCATTTCATCATCTCCCACTATCAAATTTTATCGTTTTGATCCGTTTTACTGGATTGTGACCGGTTGATTTGATAAATTCTTACCGACGGCGCAGTGCGCCAACAGCCTTCCTCGCCGCTTGCCTTCCTGCCGGGCGGCTTCGGGGCCACCACGCCCCGTTTTTTATTCATTTCCTGAATGGTAGTTCAGGAGCAATACGGATGGTATGTGAAGTGAAAGAAAAATCTCACATTGCATTAGCAGAAACTGCTATGCCGCTGCCGGCAGCCATCTACCACGCTGTGCGCGGCTACCCAGGCGGCGCCGCAGCCTTGGCGCCGCAGATGCTGGGGCGCGGTGGCGGGCCGATGTCGGGTGCTGTGCTGTCCAACAAGGTCAACCCGCATGACCAGGCGAACCACCTGACGGTGGATGAGTTTTGCCAGATGGTGGAA
>CAZRVJ010000077.1:0-2676 GCA_964603535.1 uncultured Candidatus Saccharibacteria bacterium | reverse complement strand
GGTCAAATTTGACCTAAAAAAAATAGATGAGATCGCTCAAAAAATAAGATGTGATATTGTGGAGATGCTCCTAGAAGCCAAATCTGGGCATTCGGCTGGTTCTTTGGGCATGGCTGATGTTTTTACAGCTTTGTATTTTGGCGATGTTTTAAATGTTGATCCGAAAAATCCTGATTGGGAAGATCGGGATAGGGTGATATTGTCTAATGGTCATATTTGTCCAGTTCATTATGCAACCTTAGCGGAACGAGGTTATTTCCCGATTGAAGAACTAAAAACATTGAGAAAATTTGGATCTCGCTTACAAGGACATCCTAAGGCAGGCTTATTACCGGGTATAGATAATTCTTCTGGTCCTTTGGCGCAAGGCGCCTCAATGGCTGTGGGTATGGCTTATGCGGCAAAAATGGATAAAAAATCGTGGCAAGTATATTGTTTGGTTGGCGATGGGGAACAACAAGAGGGACAAACATGGGAAGCTGCAATGTTCGCTGGAAAACATAAATTATCCAATCTTACTTTTTTAATGGATAGAAATAATATTCAAATTGATGGATTTACTGAAAATGTGATGCCTCTAGAGCCATTGAAAGAAAAATATGAAGCGTTTGGTTGGCATGTTTTAGAAATTGACGGACATAATATTCAAGAAATTATAAATTCTATAAAACACGCGCAATCTATTTATGAAGAACCGGTCATGATTATTTGTCATACGATTCCAGGTAAAGGCGTAGATTTTATGGAATGGAAACCAGAGTGGCATGGAAAAACTCCTAATAAAGAAGAAGCGGAAGAGGCTTTGAAGCAATTACGCAGTTTGGGTGGACAGATAACGAGTGAAGCGGAATAAAAAATCCACCTCCTAAAGAGCAGGGTGGATTTAAGGTTTTTCTAGCTAGACATTCCTAGCTAGAAAAACCAAAATAACGACGAAGACAATAGCCATCTCTCCGATGACTACGCAGAAAGCGTTGCAGATGTTTTCTGCGTTGTTGAATCGTATTCTCGTCCCAGTCTTTTTAAGTCCTGAGATGAGAAGCACTAAACCACAGATTAAAATGATGAGCAAGTCCTTCACAATTGACAATGTAAACTCCATTTTTCCCTCCTTTGAATAAATTTTTAGTTACTATTTATAGTATATAACAAAATAATAAAAAAGTCAAGGTCAAATAGAAATGGATAAAAAATATGATAAATCCAATTGCAAAATTAAATGAAAAAATATTATCTTCCGATGTAGAACAAAAAACTACTCGTGAAGGTTTTGGTGAGGGCACCGTTTTAGCGGGCAAAGAAGATTCTAATATTGTGATGCTTTGCGCCGATATTACCGAATCAGTAAAAGCTTCTACATTTAGAAATGCTTTTCCCGATAGATTTGTAGAAACCGGAATAGCGGAGCAAAATTTAATGGGTCTAGCTGCTGGTATGGCTTTAGTAGGTAAGGTTCCATTTGTAGCAACTTATGCCGTTTTTTCTCCCGGTAGAAATTGGGATCAATTACGCGTAAGTGTTTGCTATTCCAAAGCAAATGTTAAAATCGTAGGAGCGCATACCGGAGTTTCTGTCGGTCCAGATGGAGCAACACATCAAGCTTTAGAGGATATTGCTATTACGCGTTGTCTTCCTAATTTAGTGGTTATTGCTCCATGTGACGCCATTGAATCAAAGAAGTCTACTTATGCGGCTGCTAAACATGTGGGCCCTGTTTATTTAAGATTTGAAAGAGAAAAAACTCCAATCATGACTACGGAGGATTCTCCATTTGAAATTGGAAAAGCGATTGTTTGGCGTGATGCGGATAAACCAGTTGTAGCGATAATTGGTTGCGGTCCAATTTTATATAATGCTATGTTGGCGGCAGAAGAACTTGCGCAAGAGGGGATTGAAATTATGGTAATAAACAATCATACTATAAAGCCCATGGATAATGTGACTATTATTGAGGCGGCAAAAAAATGTGGAGCAATAGTAACGGTAGAAAATCATCAAGTGGCTGGAGGAATGGGTTCAGCTGTGGCGGAAATTTTGGCGACTAATTATCCAGTGCCAATAGAATTTGTCGGTGTGAAAGATAGGTTTGGAGAATCTGGGCAGCCGGAGGAATTAATAAAAATTTTTAAATTGGACAAAGATTCCATTAAAGAGGCGGTTAAGAAAGTTATTGCCAGGAAGGCGATGTAATGCTAATATACTAATTCATACGAACTATACTAATTGCAGAGTATAAAGTTGCCGGTATATTATAATTTTAATCTTTGATTTTTTAATTTTGATATAAATATATGCATGATATTTTAGTAATTGGTTCAGCCACAAGAGATCTATTTTTTGAAGGAGTTCCCTTTGTGGAAGTAAAAACGAATAAATTTAAAGTGGGTAAAGGAATTGCTTTGCCGTATGCAGGTAAAGTTAAGGTGCCTAAAATAACTTTTACCATTGGAGGAGGTGGCGCTAATGTAGCCGTTACTTTTGCTAGGCAGGGTCTTGATACGACCTGTATCTCTTGTGTTGGAAATGATGGTAGTGGAAAGGAAATTATTGAAAAGTTAACAAATGAAAAGATTAATGCTAAATATTTTCAAATAAGTAAAAAAGATATAACCGCTTATTCTACAATATTTTTGGATAATAAAGGCGAACGCACTATTTTAAGTCACAAGGGGGCGG
>CAZRVJ010000076.1:0-2683 GCA_964603535.1 uncultured Candidatus Saccharibacteria bacterium | reverse complement strand
AAAAAAGACAAAAAAAGTCAAAAACGAATGTTAAAATCAATCTTGCAGCGCATGTGTGAGTTGCACCCTGAAGAAGACCCTCGTGATCTTTGGAAGGCTATCGCAGATAAGCTGAAAAGTCTTTAAGGAGAAGAAAATGTCTGAAGCAAAAGCAAAAATGACTCAAGAAGAAATTCTGAAGTCTCTCGATGCAATCATCGACGAAACCATCGGTACGGACGAGGTTGCTGGAGAAGCTGCTCCTGCTGCTGAGACTGTTACTAAGTCTGAAGAGTCGAAAGACACTAACAAGCAAGCCAATGGTGGCGATGACAAAATCAAGTCTGGTTCACCTATGACTGAAGAACAGAAAGCAGAAGAGGCTAAGAAGGCCAAAGAAAAGAAAGACAAGGAAGAAAAAGAAGCTAAAGAGAAAGCTATGAAAGAACAGGCTGAGAAGTCTGCTCAAGAAGAGGCTGATCTTAAGAAAGGCGCAAAAGAATCTGAAGACAAAGATGCTGACGATAAGAAAGCTAAGAAAATGAAGAAGTCTTTGGAAGAACTTGCTGCTGCTGGCGTTGACGCTGAAGAACTTGAGTTGATCAAGGCTTGGCGTGAAGAGAACGCTGAAGAAGAAGAAGTTCAAGGTTCGGCTGATATTGCTAAGTCTGTTGCTCAGGCTGTTGGCGCTCAGATCGAAGAACTCAAAAAATCTTTTGATGAAAAATTGTCCGCAAAGGATGATATGATCAAATCGTTGAGTGCGGAAGTCAAGAAACTTTCGACACAACCTGCTCATGGGAAGCAGTCGGTTGACAGTCTTGAGACTATCGAGAAATCCGGTGCAAGCAACACCGAAATTTCAAAAGCTCAAGTTTTGGATACGATGCTGGAACTTCAGAAATCAGGTAAAGGCATCAACAGCCGACACATTGCAGAATTTGAGGCAACTCGTAATTTGAGTAATCCCCAAGTGAAAGCTCTCGTGATGGAAGAAACTAAGAAACGTTTTTCAAACTAAGGTTCTTTTAAGGAGAAACCCATGAATCAAAATTATAACTTCGTAAATTTTGGCGAAGGATTCGGCGCAACGACTGCACAAGAAGTCGGTGAGTTGAATAAAGCCCTAGAAGCAGGTGCGGGTTACGCTGGTGCGCCCACTGCTTTGACTGGTGGCGGAGCCCTTCAAGTTGAGTCTCTTGACTCGTCTTTGAAGTCTGTTACCTATGAAATGAAGCACCTCAAGTTGTGGCCTATGATCGACAAAGATCAAGCCTTCAACACAATCGAAGAGTACAATCGTACTGATGCTTACGGTGATCAAGGCCGTGGCTTCATTAAAGAAGGTGCTCTGCCCCGCTCTGAGGATGCGAGCTACACTCGTCAAATCCAAAGAGTGCGTTTCATCGGCGTTACTCGTGAGTTGACTCACGTTTACACGTTGGTGCGCAACGCTCACGGCGGTGCTATCGCTCGTGAAATCCGTAACGGTACTATGCGTATCCTTGAGATCGTAGAACGTGCCCTTGTTGACGGTCGTGGTCACTATGCTTCGGCATCTGGTGTTCATGACGGTTCGGACGCTGCCATCCTTGACGATGATGACGCTTGGGAAGGTCTCGATAAACAAATCCGTAAAGGAAACACTGACGCTTCTGCTCGTGCAAAAGCTTTCACTGGTTACGGCGTTGAAGAAGACGTTATCCGTGACATCCGTGGCGATGTTTTGGACAGCGACTTGCTTGAAGATGCTGCCCGTGTGGTTGGTGAGAACTTCGGTATCCCTTCTGTAATGATGTTGGATACTAAAGCTCACTCTGACCTTGGCCGTCAGTTCTTCCCTAAAGAGCGTGTTAACCCTATGGGTATCGCTCAAGGTAAAGCTGGTTTCGTGCTCCAGTCGTTTGTTGCTGCTGCTGGTGAGTTCCAACTCATGAGTTCAGTTTTCATGCGTCCTAAGCGCACTCCTGCTGCTCCGATTGCTGGCATCGCTGCTCCTGCGGCTCCTGTTGGTACTCCGAGTGCTTCCAACCCGCTGAGCAAATTCACTGCTGCTGATGCTGGTGCGTACACTTACCGTGCTACCGCTATCACTGCTGATGGTGAAGGTGCAGTGTCTCCGGTTTCTGCCGCTGCCACTGTTGTTGCTGGTGGTCATATCAGCGTGGCGCTTGCCGCTGTTGCTGGTGCGATTGCTTACGCTGTCTACCGTTCACCGCTTGGTGCTACGACTGGACATGAGTTCATCGGTTATGCTGCTCCTGCGGCTGTTGGTGGTGTTGCCACTATGATCGACTTGAACCACAAGCTCCCTGGTCTTTCTCAAGCTTACCTCTTGACGAAAGATGCAGAAGTTCTGCGCTTCAAACAATTGGCTCCTCTGATGAAGATGGACCTTGCAGTAGTTGCTACAGCTTACCGCTGGATGCAATTGCTCTACGGAACTCCGATTGTTTACGCTCCTCGCAAGAACTTCTTGATCGAGAATATCGGTCGAGCTGCGTAATAAGTTCCAGAGTTAAAAACTCAAGAAAGGGCTGGTCTTAGGATCGGCCCTTTTGTTTTTCTGGCCTTGAAAAGCTAATGAAAAGTGTTATATTTAGAGAGGGGTCGCAATGACCCTGTAACTGAAAATTCCCCCTCCTCAGTTACTTCCTCCTCCTTGGCCTCTGGCGTTCTGCCAGGGGCCTTTTTTTGAATACTG
>CAZRVJ010000075.1:0-2697 GCA_964603535.1 uncultured Candidatus Saccharibacteria bacterium | reverse complement strand
AAGACTGCGGTAAGCGTAAAGTTGATTCCAATAGCACTTCCTACAGCTCCAAGCACACCACCTAAGACCGCGAAACTGACAATTCTTCCTGTGTGAAATAACAGGAATGTTTTCGTGTCGTTAACATTGTCTTGAGATATCTTTGCCGAAAGAGACAAAACCAATCCTCCAACTATAGCGAGACAACTTGAAACCGAAGCGATGAGACCGATAATGAAACTTGTGATTGGTGTGACCTGTCCCCCGATTCCGAGATTAAGAATCCCTGATTTCTGTAGCAAGAAAAAGAGGATGAGAATGCCTAGACCGATTGGCAACGCCTTCCAAATAACATCATCTACCTGTTTTTCCTTGACAGTCTTTGCAACTGAAAGCACGTAGCCGTTGGACTTTATTTTATCAGTCAATATCTCCGCCAATCTTAGAGGAGACTCGTCACTATTAGTTTCTACTTCTACAATTTCCTTCTTTAAATCAACCCGAACGTTTTGTATGAAGTCTTGCTCATTCAAAATATCCTCAATCAAGATTTTGCAAGATGCGCAATGTGTACCCGATACGTGTAATGTGTGTGTTTTCATGCTTATAATTTCTTAGCTTTAATTCGAAGTGAATTTGATACCACGGAGACCGACGACATCGCCATGGCAAAGCCAGCGAAGATGGGATTCAGAAGCCAACCGAAGATTGGATAGAAAGCTCCTGCCGCAAGCGGTATACCGACAACATTGTAGATGAATGCCCAAAAAAGATTTTGCTTGATTCCTCGCATGGTTATCTTGGAAAGCTTAATGGCCTTAACCAGCTTTGAAATATCACCGCCAAGCAAGGTAATGCCTGCTGACTCGATCGCCACGTCAGTACCCGTCCCCATGGCAATACCCACATCGGCTTGGGCAAGTGCAGGGGCATCATTCACGCCATCTCCCGCCATTGCAACAATGCGACCTTGCGATTGTAACTCCTTTATTTTCTCAAGCTTATCTTGTGGCAATACATGGGCTACAACATCGTCGATACCAACGAGTGATCCGATATACTTTGCAGCTTTCTCATCATCACCGGTAAGCATAACCACTTTAATACCGAGTGCATGGAGGTTTTTAATAGCATCTACTGACTCCTCTTTGATCTCATCTGCCACCATTACGAAACCAAGAACCTTCTCTTTGGTTGCAAGAATCACAGGTGTCTTTCCCTGCAAAGTGAACTTATCTAACTTACCAGCGTCAAATGAAATCTTGAGGTCACTCACAAGTTTTGCGTTTCCTGCAAAATACTCAGTGTCACCGATCTCACCCTTGAGACCCTTTCCTTGTATTCCTTCAAAATTGAAAACATCAGATATTGAGATATTTTTCTCCTGTGCATAATTTACGATTGCGTGCGCGATCGGATGCTCTGACTTCTTCTCAAGTGAGGCAAGGATTGAAACAAGTTCATCATCTTTTAAGCTAGATAAGTTTTGTATGTCGACAAGTGTCGGCTTGCCTTTTGTAATTGTGCCTGTTTTATCAACGACGACAGTGTTTACCTTATGAAGCTTTTCGAGAGTAGCCGCATCTTTGATGAGAATACCTTCCTTAGCACCTTTGCCGACTCCCACAATGATTGCGGTTGGAGTAGCAAGTCCGAGTGCACACGGACAGGCGATCACTAGAATTCCTACAAAAGATACGAGACCAAATGAAAGTGCCTGAGAAAATCCGAGATATTGCGACCCGACAATAAGCCATGTGCCGAGACTAAGGAATGCAATTACAAGAACTATGGGCACAAAAATTGCTGATATTTTGTCTGCCAGTGCCTGTATGGGAGCCTTGCTTCCCTGTGCGTCCTCAACCATCTTTATGATCTGAGCCAAAAGAGTTTCTGATCCGACCTTTGTGGCTTTAAAAGTGAACGATCCGCTTGTATTTATTGTTCCCGATACGACATTGTCACCAATCTTTTTCTGGGCAGGCACCGGTTCCCCTGTAACCATCGATTCGTCAACAAAAGATGCCCCTTCAGTAATAACACCGTCTACAGGAATCTTTGCACCTGGCTTAACAATAATGAAATCGCCATGCTTTACATCATTCACTGAAATCTCGATTTCCTTCCCATCACGAACAACAAGAGCGGTCTTCGCCTGAAGGTTGAGAAGCTTCTCGATTGCATCACCTGTCTTAATTTTAGACTTTGCTTCAAGGTACTTACCGAGTGCAATAAAGGTGATAACAACAATCGTTACGTCGTAGTATTGGTACTCGACATTAATAAACGGACTAAGAACGTCCTCAAGTGCACTGACAGTGAAGCTGTATAAAAAGGCGGCTACCGTACCGATACCGATAAGCGTATCCATGTTCGCTTTACCGTATCGAAGAAACCTATAAAAGCCGAGAAGATATGGCTTACCTACGACGAAAAGGATATAAGTGGCAAATATCGGAAGGAGATGATGAAAGAATTCCTTGAGCGTATAACTCATTGCAGGAACGATGCTGTACTCAGCGAGAATATCCCAACCCATAACGAAAGCGGCAAAAACTGCCAGCGGAATTGCAGAGAGAACTTTCGTTCGCATATCACTAACCTCAGCAAGTTTTTCTTTCTTAGATTGGTTGAGCCCTAGATGTGCCGCATGTTCGCTTTCGGACATACCCATCTCGTTCGCTGTCTCGGGAACCTCAAGAGAATACCCGAGAGGTT
>CAZRVJ010000074.1:0-2720 GCA_964603535.1 uncultured Candidatus Saccharibacteria bacterium | reverse complement strand
AAGTTTTCGCGATCTATTTTGTAAAAATTATTATCATATGGATGATGAAATAAAAAAAGAAGTTGTTAAAAGAAAAACGGTAAAAAAGGTGAAAAAAGAGACTAGTTATTTAGCGCAATGGATTATTGTAGGCGTTTTGATAATAATAAGTGGAATAATTTTATTTTTTAATTTAAAGGCATTAGGGTATTTTGATAAATTTTTGTCTAAGAGCGAAAGTCTTTCCTTGGTTTCTTTAAACTCTGGCAGTGGCAATGTTTTTTACTACGGTCAAATCATTGATGAGAGCAGAGAAACCATC
Organism: uncultured Candidatus Saccharibacteria bacterium; assembly: GCA_964603535.1. Classification (GTDB taxonomy): domain Bacteria; phylum Patescibacteriota; class Minisyncoccia; order UBA6257; family JAAZHW01; genus DAONDV01. Next base: position 2,419 of record CAZRVJ010000074.1, on the reverse strand, counting down.
ACTTTAAAAAACCCAGGATATCTTGATGTGCAAGCAGGTAAAGAAAAAGATGATCAGCCAACAATCACTTTCCGCCAAACCAAAGATGATTCTCTCAAGCCACTCCCGATAATGACTATCTACAAATCTAATGTTGTCTTTATTCAAGAGCTTGCTTCCGATTCTCCAATCGTTGAAGCTTACAAAAATATTAAATAAAAAATAAAATCGCAGTTAATTTTTTTTAAAAAAAATATGAGTGAAAAAACAAACAAAGTATTTTTAAGTACAGTAGTCGCGTTAGTAGTTTTATTAGTCGTCTTAGCTGGCGCTTGGTGCATGTTTAAAACCAAAAAACCTGCCTTTCTTTATAACGCTTTAATATCCGAATCCGCTCCAGTTTATTCTTTAATCTTTGTTCAAACCGGCAGTACCGCTACTAGTTACTACGGTCAAATCATTGATGAAAGCAGAGAAACTATCACTTTAAAAAACCCAGGATATCTTGATGTACAAGCAGGCAAAGAAAAAGATGACCAGCCAACAATCACTTTCCGCCAAACCAAAGATGATTCTCTCAAGCCACTCCCGATAATGACTATCTACAAATCTAATGTTGTCTTTATTCAAGAGCTTGCTTCCGATTCTCCAATCGTTGAAGCTTACAAAAATATTAAATAGTTTATGATCGTTAAGTCGCGCAAATTTAATTTATTAAATTAAATAATGATTAAAAATAATTGGATTAAAATTGCTTTAATTGCTGGATCAGTTTTGGCTCTTATCGTGATTGGTTTTTTTGCCATAACAAAATGGCTTCCAAGCATGTATGCTTGTGATCCTTGCCCGTCTGATGCTGTTTTGAAGCAATCTCTATTGGATGAATTTGACAATAAGTTTCAACAAAAATATAATGATGGCGCTTTGCCTCCTATGACAATGGGGACGATGTCATCCATTAATTTATGGGGGAAAATTGTTAAGGTAGATTCCAACTCTTTAACTTTAAGAATAGCCAATAGATATCAGGAAGGAAATTTTGCTGACTATGTTTTGAATCAACCTAGTTTTTATGATATAAAAATTGTGACTGATGCAGCAACAAAAATTACGAAATTAGTTCCGCTTACGCCGCAAGAAATGACTGCTGGAAAAACCCCGAAAGAAAAAACGATAGTTTTGTCTGATTTAAAAGAGGGGACAACCGTAGATGTGGAATTATCGCAGCCGATTGACTTCAGTGTCGTAAAAGAGGTTAATGCTATTGGAATTAGATTATCATTACCGACACCATAGAAATGAGTCAAAGATTTTTTTATAAAATTAGAAAAGCGCTTTTTTGGGCAATGTTTGCTTTATTTATTGTAGCAGGCACTGTTTGTGTTGTTTATTCTTTTGGTTATCGTTTAGATATAAAAGAGTGGAAAATCGTTCAAACCGGAGGATTAAACGTTAAGACTACACCAAAGATCACAGAGATTTTTTTGGATGGTGAAAAAGTAAACAAAAAAACCGGTTTGTTTTCCAATGAGATTTTTTTGCAGAGCATTCTTCCCGGTGATCATGCTTTAGAAGTTTCTAAGGCCGGATATTTTACTTGGAAAAAGAATGTTGTCATTGAGCCGAAGATGGTAGTTGAATTTTCCAATGTGGTTTTAATGCCTAAGAATTCTTTAAAAGAAAATATTTATAATGCTACTACATCTGAAGAAATCATTGATGTCTTACCTTTGGGAGATAGTGGAGAGATTCTTTTGGAAGTGAAAACAAAAGATAAAACCGGCACTTATCAAACATTGAATATCTTTAATAAAAGTAATGCTAGCTCATCAGAAATTTTTAGCAGAAAAATAAATTCATCGGAAAACCTTGAATTAATTAAAAATCTTGTTGTTGATGGCTCTAACTATAATCATTTTTTAATAAATTATTATAGTCGTTCTTTGGGAAGACGAGTCTATTATTTATGGGAAAAAAGTATGCCAGATCAGGTAACTGATTTTTCCAGTATCCTTAGTCAATATTTTTCTAATCAGCCACAGAAAATTCTATTTCATCCTTTTGAATATAATAAGTTCTTAGTGGCCACATCAAAGAAAATTGGCATTTTAGATTTGGACAAAAAAGCCGTGGACTATTTGCCTCCTGTTAACCCTTTAGATTTTAAAATTGGCGGTAATTCACTATTTTGGATTGATAAGGTTGGAGGATTGTATGCTTATAATTTAATTCTAAAAAATACTACGCCAATATCCATTTTGGATGAAAAAGATTTGTCTCTAAAAGAAATGAAAATTTCATTGGATGCGGAAAATATTTTAATTTCTTTAGATAATGGAAAAATAATTTTAGTTCAAGCAAATGGGTCTTCTCATACGATAGGCGAGAAAGTTTTCAATGCTTCTTTTTCTCCGGATAGTCAAAAAATAGCTTATGTTTC
>CAZRVJ010000073.1:0-2743 GCA_964603535.1 uncultured Candidatus Saccharibacteria bacterium | reverse complement strand
CGTGAGCGAACCACGCCTACTTGTCGCTAGCCACATCGTGCCCTGGAGTGAAGACAAGACGAACCGACTCAACCCAAGCAATGGGCTTTGCCTGTCCGCCATCCACGACAGAGCATTCGATGGTTATTTATTTTCGCTGACGGACGATCATCGGATCGTGCTGTCAAAGGAACTTAAGCGAACAAAAGACGCATTTCTACGTGAAGTATTTTGGCCTGCTCAAGATCGCCAAATAGCGTTGCCGGAACGATTTCAACCAGACCTGTCTTTCGTGCGGCGACATCGAGAAAAAATGATTGGAGGTGTCGCATGAACAAAATTACGATAGGACAGACTGACGATTGGAAACCGACTGCCTCGGCCAGCTACTACGCACAACGAGGCGAAGGCGGTGAATATGCCTTTGGCAAGACAACCGCTGAAGCTTTAGCGAATTTAGAGAAACGAGAGGCTGCGGTAGCTCAAAAATTCGATATAGGACTTGCGGAAGAAATCGCATTCATTGCACTAGGAGCCGCTGAATGCCTACGTGATCACAAGGGGCGTGATCTCTGTGATTTCGGCGGTTACATGGGTTTCATTTCTGATGTCATCCAACATGCTCCCGTCTTGACGGCACGCTGGCAAGAACTTCGAGACGAGTTTAGTGGCGTTTGGCTTTATGACGTAACAGAACGATTTGGCCGAGAGTGGGCCGAAGCTTTGCTCAATGGAAACACCGAGAAGCCAATGGAATTTCTCGAATACGTCATAACCGACGAAATGTCGAAGTGGGAGTTGTGCGCGTATTAAAAAAGCGGCCAATGGCCGCCTCTACAAGTAACCAAAAGAAAAATATGCCGTACAAAGTAAAAGACATAGCTCTTGCAAAGCAAGGAAAAAGCAAAATTGCGCTGGCTGAAAAAGAAATGCCAGTTTTACAAAGTATAAAAACAGAGTTTGAAAAAAATAAGCCTTTTGAAGGTTTGACTATTTCTGCCTGTTTGCACGTAACAAAAGAAACCGCGGTGCTTATGAAGGCCCTAAAGGCTGGCGGTGCGCGCGTAGGTTTGTGTGGCTCTAACCCTCTCTCTACTCAAGACGACATTTCTGCCGCTTTAGCCGAAGAAGGTATAAATATTTTCGCTTGGCGCGGAATAAAAGAAGACAAATACTACTGGTGCGTAGATAAGATTTTAGACATGAAACCGCAGCTTATTATAGACGACGGTGCAGACCTGATTTCTGTTTTACACAAAGAAAGAAAAGCTCAGTTAAAAGATATTTGGAGTTGCCAAGAAGAAACTACAACCGGCGTTATACGCCTTAAGGCTATGGAAAAAGACGGTAAGCTCAAACTCCCGGTTGTTGCTATAAACGACACCCCAACTAAACACATGTTTGACAACTGCTACGGTACCGGACAGTCTACTATGGACGGCCTTTTAAGAGCGACCAACATTTTGTTGTCGGGTAAAACTTTGGTGGTAGCTGGGTACGGTTTTTGCGGTAAAGGTATAGCTTTAAGAGCTAAGGGTATGGGCGCTAAGGTTATTGTAACCGAAGTTGACCCTCTCCCCGCTCTTCAAGCCGCCATGGACGGGTTTGAAGTTATGTCTATGTCTAAGGCTGCTCGCTTGGGCGATATTTTTATAACTGTAACTGGTAACAAAGACGTTATAACTAAAGACCACTATGTAGAAATGAAAGATGGCGCGATTTTAGGTAACAGCGGACATTTTAATGTAGAAATAAACTTAAAGCAGTTAGAACAGTTAGCGGTAAGCGACAAAGAGGTAAGAGAAAATTTGCACGAGTACACTTTGAAAGATGGGAGAAAAATATATTTAATAGGCGAAGGCAGACTTATGAACCTGGCAGCGGCAGAGGGGCACCCTAGCGCAGTTATGGATTTGTCTTTTGCAGACCAAGCTTTAACTTGCGAATGGCTGGCAAAAAACCATGAGACTTTGGAACCAAAAGTTTATAACGTACCAAACGAGATTGACGTAAAAGTTTCTAAGTTAAAACTTTCTTCTATGGGTGTTAAAATAGACACCCTAACCCCTGCGCAAGCTAAATACTTAGCAAGTTGGCAAGAAGGAACCTAAGTGAAATAACAAATAACAAATAACAAGTGACGAGTGACGAGTGACGAGTGACGAAAGTTGCGAAAAATAAATGGCTAAAAAAAAGACCGCTCCTTAACCGGGGCGGTTTTTGCTAGGCGGGTTGGGCGTTAAAGCCATGTCCGCATTTGCTGCACTTGAAGTAAAAATCCACAAGCTTGTAGGCGCCGGGGAAGTAGGCCCCGTGACTACAGTTTGGACAAACAACGTAGTCATCGGAGAAAATCTTGGCGGTGACCCTGGTTTGTGCTGGCGGCGAAAGGCGGGTTACGGGTACTTGGTAGTTGTCCCGGTGCACCCGGGCAATAATGTGCTGCTTAGGCCACAGCTGCCTACGCAGCGTTTCGGCCCGCTTTTTCCCAATCCGGCCTAATTCGGGTAACTGGTTGCAGACCATTTTACCCCCACGAACGGGGCGGAAAGTAAAACCGCCACTTTTGCGGATCTCGCTTATCCGCAAGTTACCGATACGAATGTCCGGTGTCTTTTGGTTCACCGGCTTACCGTTTGCTCGCATGGAGCCTCCTTAGCCGTGTACTTTACTGTAAACAAGCCAAAAAGTCAACGGCACATATTGACCAAAGTTTGTAAAAATTGTAAAATACTTAAGTTGTAAGGGTGGTGAGGCCTTTAAA
>CAZRVJ010000072.1:0-2817 GCA_964603535.1 uncultured Candidatus Saccharibacteria bacterium | reverse complement strand
TCCTCAGTTTTTGGCTCGGGTGGGGGATTGGCCGGATTGGGTGTTTTTTGATTCATGATCACCCCGGAACCCTGACGCATTTTGTGGGTGGTGTGCGCTACCCTGATGGTGTGCGCCACGATCTGGGATTGTACGAATCTTTGCTTGGTTTTGGGCTATTTGGCCTTTGCTTAGCGCTCTATCCACGCCTGAACGCGCGAAAAAAGGGGTTGCTCGCCACAGTTTCGCTCGCTCTGTACGCCTTCGTGCGCATCTACTTTGATACCTTGCGTACTGTAGATACGCGCTACGCTGGTTTTACCCCAGCGCAGTGGGGGATGGTTATCGTGCTGATTGCGTTGCCAGTATGCGGTATCTTTGGTAAAAAACAGAAGTTAATTTCTAATGACTAATGACAAATTTCTAAAAGTTGTTATTTGGCATTTTATTAGACATTAGCCACTCACTTTACTCGATTAAATCTGTCATTGCGATCCCGACAACAGACGGGAGAAGCAATCTCGTTGGACTATCTTTATAGTCTGTTAGCAGAATACAAGGCAGATTAACGAGATTGCTTCGTCGTCGCTTGAGCTCCTCCTCGCAATGACATTGTGTAGAGTGAGTTTTGCCAGCCGGTTATCAAGAATACAGAAGAATCAAAGAAAAAATTAACTCTGGAGAGTTCGCATAGTTGGTCTAGTGCGCACGCTTGGAAAGCGTGTATACCGAAAGGTATCGAGGGTTCGAATCCCTCACTCTCCGCCTTCGCCCGCCGAAGCGGGCTACGTCGGACAAAGTCCGCTCGTGGCCTGCGAAGGCGGGTTGCCTGTTTTGCAGCTTTCGATTCTACGAATTTATTCCACACATTAGGTTTGTCTCGGGGTATATGTTTTACGTTTATTTGCTTGAATGTAAAGATGGCCCGTACATTGGCTGCACCTCCGACCTCCGTGAACGCTTCGCACGTCATCAAAATGGGAATGTGCCTGCTACAGCCAAGCGTCTACCGGTAAAACTAGCTGCGTACTTCGCTTTTCATGACAAAATTATTGCTTTCAATTTTGAGAAGTATCTCAAGTCCGGCTCTGGCCGGGCTTTTGTAAAAAGACATCTTTGTTTTTGATGTAGATTTAGATTTAGATTGTTTTATCACTATGACCATCGGCGCCTTTACCATCATTATCGATCCGGAAACCAACAAGTTTCTCCTGTGTCATCGGCGCGACAAAGATATGTGGAATCTGCCGGGCGGACGGGTGGAAGATGACGAATCTCCGTGGGACGGAGCGTTGCGGGAGATACAGGAAGAAATAGGTTTAACCACTATCAAGCTAAAAGAACTTATCGGGGTACATTTTAAACCAGAGAGCAATGATCTTGTTTTTACTTTTTTTGCATACAAAACAGCCGAAGTGCCTACGATCAGCGATGAGGCTGACAAAATCGAGTATTTTTCAGTCGACGAAATTCCGCCTAATACATCACCCAAGCAAAAGGGTCGAATTATCGAATTTTTTAAGAATAGGGCTGAAATGAAAACTGAAACGGTGTTTTATAATCAGACAGGTGTATAGAAGACCACGTGGTTTTTTGTACAACATGCCAAAATGCCAAAATTTTAATCATCAATTTGGATATTAAACGGGTTAATAGAAAAAAACCGACCTCGTGGTCGGTTTTGTTGGGTCCGCGTTTAGCGGGGCGTCAGACGTTCTACGGTCTCGCCGACAATGTTGGCGATATTCGTTTCTGGCCAGCGACGTTCGCGTAGGTGCTGTTCCAGTACTTCCAGGCGACGAGCGGTACGAAAGATATCCGGAACACTTGGATAGCGCGCGTTGAACACGCCACGCGGATCAACTTTTCGGTCGAGCTCGGCAAAATTGCGCGCTTCGGTCTCGGGGTCTAGGTTTTGGTAGACCGTGTCGCTCCCTATGCCGACGTATTCGTGGCCAAGGAGCGAGACCAGATGTTCTAGGTGTCGAAAAAAAGGAGTTTCGGAGTTATCCTTCTCGTGGAGCATCCACGTCATCATTACCAATCCTACAAATCCGCCACCATCACGGATACCGACGAGCACATCATCTGGTAGATTCCGTAAGTGGTCGTAGACGGAGTGGGCCGCGGTATGCGTGGCAACGATGGTAAGAGGTAGGCCACGCAATTTCCGGTAGGCAAGTGCGTTGCGAGCAGTAGTATGGCCAGCATGTGACAGATCTAGGGCGATCTGATGGTCGGCAAGCTGTTCGAGAAACCATTGTCCGCGCTCGCTGAGCGGTGTCGTTGGAGTGGCGAACCCCCCTCCGTAGCTGTTTTCGCCTTCGTAGGCAAGGGTGGTCAGACGGATATTCGACTCGTAGAGCCGTCGAATATCGTGCGCAGTGGCAGGTTCGGGAGGGTGTTGTAGGCCGTACACGCACCGTAGATGCTGGTTTTCTGGGCGCTGCATGACGCTTTGAAACCATTCTTGCGCTGCGATGATGCCGTCGATCGACGTCACAAACGGTGGTACTCCGGTAATCTGACAAAAGTTCAGTTCAGCTTCGGGGCTGGTCGTAAGCCCTTCCTTTTTCATGATGTTGGCCTGGGGAAAGGGGAAGGCGAGTGCGTCGGCAAAAATCATCGATTGCTCCTTAGGCAAGGTCTGGATGGTTGGTATCATTGCGACGTATTTGTGTCAAGTTGCGACACATTTTATGTGTTGGTAAGCTTGTTTTTTTCTGGACTAGTAAGTAAGGTATAGGTACTAATGTTGCGAGGAGAAATTAGATAAAAAATAGTATGAACGAATCTTACACCTGGTATCAAACCCTTATTAAGCCAAGTTGGGCGCCG
>CAZRVJ010000071.1:0-2864 GCA_964603535.1 uncultured Candidatus Saccharibacteria bacterium | reverse complement strand
CCTCGTACGACGTGTTTGCGTACGATATTTCGCATATCATCTACGGCGATAAAGTAGCGTTTATCGATTTTAGCAGCGAGACTGCTTACATCCTGGAAAGTCCAGCCTTTGCCCGGTTCCAGCAAAAAATATTTCGGTTGTTGTTTGATAAATTATAAAAACCCCCAGACAGGGCAGGTGTCTGGGGTATGGTTAGGCGTTTTGATTGGCTAGGAGAGCGAGATTGTGCCACCATATTTCCATCGCCGCAATAACAGCTAAGAAGCTTTGCTCAAACACCTCGCGATCCGCTGGTTTTTTAAGCACTTCAGATTCGACTTCGCGCAAACCGTGAGCATGACCCGGCTCCCAGACCGCCAGGTGAAGGCGAAAAAATTCGGTTGCATCTTTTCCCAGCTTGCCAGGAAGTGTCTGTGCCTTGAGCTGTTTCAGCAGTCGCAGCACCACCCGCAGTTCTGGCACCGCGCTTAATTCCATCGCGTAGACGGCTCCAAAAACTCCGGGTAGCGGTGCTTGCGTAAGATACTTTTGCATGGCGGACAAGAATGTTGTAGTTGCTATTTCGGGTTGTACCTGGTCAACATCAAGTGCGATCTCGTTGTGCAGTGCGCGGCCCAGCAACTGGTAATGCGTCACACCGTCGGTTTCCGTGCCGAGCTCTTCGCCGATATTGCGGGTGAGCTCGTTGGCCAACTTCGTACAGCCGCTAGTGCGCGCCGCGTTTCGAGCGAGGGTAAGTAGCCGGACAATTTCTTTGGGAAAGAGCGAGTATTGCTCGAGCGCTTTGCGTCGCGCAGCGGCAGAGGTGCAGGCATGCAACACAGGGTTGTGTTGTAGGCTCAGGCAGGTGAAGTCGTTCATCATGCGGTTATGCAATCTCTGATAGAACATGGGTGCTCCTGTGAGTTTCTAAAGAGAATGTTTTGTCACCTCTCATCCGATCGTTGGCTGAACGGTCGGAAGTTGAAGTCCCCGGTGTGATGCCACCGGGGAGGAACTCTTTAGTAGCGGTCTAGAATCAGACCAAGCAAACCCAGAAGTATGCCTGTTACCACAAGAAAACCAAATACGATGGAAAGTTCGATGCGGAATGCGTAGAGCATGGTACGCGTTTCTTCAAACGCCTCGAAGAAACACTTTTTGCAGAAAATTAGCCTGTTATTGTGGTCGGTCATTCCGCATCTCCTTTGTTGTTTAAAGAGCCATCATTTGCAGCTCTCGTTTCATCCGTAACAGTGTATGATATCAGAAATGTCATAGTAGTAAACTTATAACGTATTTATTAGACCTTTTTAAATGAATTTTTATTTAATATAAGCAAAATTATATATATTATTTTGTCAGATATATTGACAAAATTAAAGAAATTTAGTATTTTTCTACTTATAATTTAATGGACTTTTTTCACTATGAACACCTCCGCCTTTCGCCACCTCGGCTTGTCCGAAAAATCAACTCAGGTGTATGTGGCGCTCCTCGCGCTTGGCACCGCAGCTATCAAAGACATTGCCCTCAAAGCCGGCCTGAAACGTCCTACCGTGTATCTGCATATTGCCGAACTGATCGAACAGGGACTCGTTGAAAAATACCCCGCGGGTAAAAAAGAATATTTTAAAGCGACTGACCCGACGCAGCTCGAAAAACGCGCCGAAGAAAATTTGGCCGCCGTAAAACAACTCATGCCGCAACTTACCTCACTCCAGCACCAGATCGCCGGGCGTCCGCAGGTGAGCGTGCTCGAAGGCCGACGAGGACTAGAGCAGGTCTATGCTGGGTTATTTGAAGCAAACTTTATTCGCTTTTGGTCTGATTTACAGGCGGTAGAAGCTAGCTTTCGTGATTATTTTTACAAAATCACCGAAGTCACAGCCGAGAAACAGATTAAAACCCACGAGATTATTGCTTATACCCCGGAAGCCAAAAAAAGCGCTCGTCGTTACGCGGCTGCAGCCGGAAAATCGTACGCTGCACGTTTGGCCACGAAAAGCGGTATCTACAACGACAGCGCCATCTATGGCGACACGGTGGCCTTGTTTCGTCTGCATGCCAACAATCTGTTTGTGGTCGTCATTAAAGATCCGACGATTGTGAGCACGATGAAAGTCTTGTTTGATATGGCCTGGGAGAGCGCGGAGGTGTTTATTGGGAGGTAGAGATAGTGTAAAAGCCAAGTTACGTCTTACAATTGACCAAAATAGATATAGATTATATAGTATATGTATTCAATATTGAATACATATATTAAAAAATATGGCTATCGTTAATTTTTCAGTTCCCCTAACGCTCGAGAAACAAATCCATACTATCGTCAAGCAGCGCGGTTTTGCGAGTAAAGCCGAATTTTTTCGTTGCGCTGCAGTTCATTATCTAAAAATGATGAATGATCCTTGGCCTGCTATTGATCCCGAAAGTTTGGACAACGCTATAGTTCAAGCGCGTAAAGAGTATAAAAAAGGAAATTTTGTTTCTTATAGTGATGCGGGAAGTCTCCTCAAAGCATTGAAGAAATAGGTGTATGATAGTGAGTTTCTCGCCTCGGTTTAAAAGAGCTTATAAAAAATTACCGCTGGCCATCAAAGAAGATTTTGATGAAAAAATTTCGTTGTTTATTGAGAATCCGACCGATCCCCGACTTCGGGCGCATTCACTCCATGGAAAGTTGCAGGAATGCCGGTCGTTTTCTTTGCGTCAGGGTTATCGAGTTCTGTTTGAGTTCGCTGATGCTCAAGCGGTTAATTTACTTGATGTTGGTGTTCATGATCGTTATGGGCAATGGAAAAAATAAAAATTAAGTGATAAAAAACCAGCCTCGAACGAGGCTGGTTTTTTATGTCAAACGCTGTTTATAGTGGGTAATCAGGATT
>CAZRVJ010000070.1:0-2890 GCA_964603535.1 uncultured Candidatus Saccharibacteria bacterium | reverse complement strand
AGATCGAATCATACTGAGCTCGATCAGCATCGGTACGTACAAAATATTCAGGAGCGCCACTCGCATCTTTTACTAAGGTAAATGTTTTAAGCTGGAAACCACTCACACTACCCTCATACGTAAAGAAATTTTTCTGTTTTACCGCGTCTGGCAAGCTACACGTACGGACATACGAGAAATACTCAACTTTCTCTATACCGCCAGCAGTTGTACTCAAATTAGTAAAGCCAGAACAGCCCTCATCTACCGCCTTACAGGTCTGCCCTGATGACGGAACAACATATGCTAAGTCATCGCCGACCGAATAATTGGACGCTATTTCGCGATAGGCAGCATAACCAACACAACGAGCATCACAAACATCTTGCGGTGAAAATTTCGCAGGAATACGAGAAATCCCAGTTGCTCCTTGCACGGGCGTGAAATAGGTACATCCAACTTCTTCAGGAATACAGGCAGCGGCATAGTTGGCACACTCTGCTTTAGGTCGTAACAAGGTAAGATCCGCTGCTGTCTGTGGACGCTCACTCTGCGGAGTTGCTGGATTAGTATCGTAACATTTAAGATAGTCAGGAGCTTGCTTCAAGTACAAATTAACTGTGGTGTTTGCGGCCACTTTAAAAGCCGAACAGCCAGCCGACTGAGCATTACACTGTGACGAAACAGTGTTATTGAAGAAAGCACCAGTGTTAACTCCGTACGCTGTTGGGCCGCTCGGGGCCGTCCAATTACCAGCAGCATCTTGGTTAAATGAGTAGGCCTGACAACCAACATTATCTTTAGAACAAAACCCAGTGTCTAAACTACGGTATACATAAGCTTTTGAGATACCAGCTTCATCAGTAAAGGCTTTACAAGTTCTAAACTGAGAACTGCAGCTCGAAGCGGCAAACTTCCAGGCATTACTTTCACGTGTACAATAGGCGTAATTTACACACGAGCCATCTTTGTTATAGGCAACACACGTGCTCAAATCAGCACATTCTTGGTTACGATCTGGAACATCAGGACTAAGGAGTGTGGCGCCATATGCAAGAGCATTACAACGAGTAGCCGGAGCTTTAAGCACCCAGTTTGGGTCAATCAAATGACAAAATGGTTTGTTGATTGGGTCATAGACGATTCCGGTGACTTTACCCGTCGCGTCTTTACTGTACACACAGTCATTAAAGCTATTCATAACTTCGGCAAGCGTCCATGGCTTATCTGGATCACTTTGTTCGGCTGCCAATTCAAAACCAAGCGGTACCATGCGTAATTGGCGCAGAGCTTTTACATTGCTATAACAAAATGCGTTCTGAAAACAATTCTTGTTAGCATTATCAGCCACGCGAATTGGTGGGATAAGTTTCCAGTCACCGCGAATGAGCCCTCGATCAACCGCTTCTTTAATAGTAAGCGGCTCACCGTTTCCGGCCTGTTGCAAGGCTTGAGCAAAACCATTATCCGCACGACAATTATAAATACCCGGAGTATCAGGACAGTTACTCAATTCTCCTAAAATGTTAAACTGGTCAACTGCCGCTGTCCGAACTGCTAAAAAGTCACTGAAAAGCGCTTCGGCTGCCCGACGACCACCTGCTTGCGTGAGAGCAGCATAGTTACCTGCAGCATCAGATCCACCCTGACACACATCGCCACCAGCACCGCCAACACAGGCTCCGAATGGTAAAATACCTTTTTCTTGAAAATTCTTAAGCATGGTTCCCGCGAGGGTGTTCAAGAAAAACGTAGCGAGCGCACCAGGCAATAACTGAAATTCACCAGTACTAATACTGGTGTTAATCTGGGCAGCGCTCTGCTGAACACGCTCTTTGTTAGACAATCCTTCAAGCTCGGCTCCAACGGATTTAGCAGGCAACTTAATATCACCTGAAACTTTTGTGGTTTGTGGTTTAACGCCCTGACCTTCTTCACGATCTTTGGAGGCGGAATCTTTAGCGTTCGTAACAACGGCACTAAGAGCATCGAGTGATGACATGTGAACACCTAAATTACTCTGATCAGCATTGAATGTTAACATCTCATTAAATTGATTTTGTACAGATTTCGACACCCGATCATAACGACTTTTCCACGAAGCCTCACTCAGATTATTTTGAAAAAATTGCGTAGCTGTACAATTTGGCTTCGAAGTGGGATCTTTGGGGGTAGTAATACCAATACCAAGTCGCAGGGACATTTTTAGCTGCAAATCAACGTTCGGATCACCGATCTTACAAAAATTAGTACCGAATGTCTTACTTAACTTATCAATACCATGACCTAAAGCATCGTTACCAACGTCCGAAAGATAATTACCAAATCCTTTACTAAAAACTAAGGCACCCTGCCCTTTGCCACCTGAAGCAATCCACACTGCCGAGTCATACGCGATCTTTTGGAGTGCATAGCTGACAGCACCACTCGCTACATTTAAAACACCAATTTTTAAACCTTGCAAAACTTTGGACAACACGGTATCGACGGTACGAGGTACGTCGGCCGCAACACCAACTAGCAATTGAGCACGCGCCGGTTCGGCAACGGCAAAAAAACCAAGAATGCTGGTCAAGCTAAAGAGAGTTAGCATGACCAGTGCTGTCATTTTTTTATAGGCGGTACCCATAGGCGAAGGTTATAATGCTAGAGAGGTAGCGACGAGAAATTAACACTCAATATAGCAGAAAAATGATTATTTTTTAGTTGAAGAAACCGTTTGTGGAACTACCGCATCAGTAGTCGATGCAAACAGGAGTTGTGCGGTCTTAAGTAAATCGCTATCCGAAATATTTTTTAAATCCGCCGCACTCACCCGACCGGTTTCGATCAATAACTGACGGAGTTTTTTTGGATCACTCAAAATCTTATCAAGCGCATCAGGACCAGAAATATCTTTTAAACCAGGCTG
>CAZRVJ010000069.1:0-2928 GCA_964603535.1 uncultured Candidatus Saccharibacteria bacterium | reverse complement strand
ACACCCGACCCCCGCATTACGAAAGCCACTTAAGTTATTGATTAACAATAACAATGAATGCCAAACAATACCAAAATCAGCGGGTTTCAGCCCCTAACAGCACGCTGCCAATCTACGCACATTTCCAAACATTGCCAAGCCTATTGTTGATATCGCGCTGACACGATGCGCGTGCATGTTTTTTTTGCTGATATGGATGCATACGTTAAGTTTACGCTCTTTATAATAAGATATCTTATTTAGCACGGGGTATCTTTCGGATACTGGTTCTCCCTTCCCATAAGTAATAAACCACTGGGATTACGATTAGGGTCAACAGCGTGGTGCTAATCATTCCCCCTACCATCGGCAAGGCGATGCGGCGCATCACATCCGCGCCGAGGCCGTCGGTAATGAATACCGGCAATAAGCCAGCGATAATCACCGAAACCGTCATCAGTTTGGGGCGGACGCGCAGTACCGCGCCGTGCATCACGGCATCAAAGAGTTGCTGGCGGTTTTGCGGCGGTGACGTGCGTACTTGATGGTCAAGGTAGATCAGCATCACTACGGCGGTTTCGACCGCAATACCAGCAAGGGCAATGAACCCTACAGCCACCGCCACAGAAAAGTTGTAGTCAGCAAGGTAGAGCGTCCACACGCCGCCGATTAAGCCAAAGGGCAACGACAGCATCACCATCAGTGTGCGGTCAAGCCTGCCAAAGTGCATCACCAGCAGCACGAAGATAATGGCAATAGTAGCGGGAATGGCGATATTGAGACGCGCACGCGCTTCCAGCATTTGCTCAAACTGGCCTGACCAGCCGATGGAATAACCCGCTGGCAGTTTGACCTTTTCGACCACGATCTTCTGCGCTTCCTTTACATAGCTGCCAATATCACGCCCTGCGATGTCCACAAACACCCAGCCATTGAGACGGGCATTTTCTGATATAATCATCGGTGGTCCGTTAGTGATTGTTATCGAAGCCAGTTCTCCCAGCGGAATTTGTGCGTCATTCGGTGTCGCCACAAGGATGTTCTGCACGTCCTCAATGGATTCACGGAAAGGCCGATCATAGCGCAGCATGATGCCGTAGCGTTCGCGCCCCTGCACCGATTCGGTGATTTTCATGCCGCCAAGGGCAGTGGCAATTACATCCTGCACCATACCGAGGTCGATATTGTAACGGGCGATTGCCTCACGGTTCGGTTCGATTTCAAGGTATTTCGCACCTACCACGCGATCCGCGAAGGCGGAGCGCGTTCCCGGAACATCCTTCACCGCCTGTTCAACCTGTACCGCCACATCGCCAATGGTTCCCAGGTCACTGCCGGAGATTTTAATGCCCACGGGCGTGCGAATGCCGGTCGTCACCATGTCCATGCGGATTTTGATGGGATAGCCGAAGCTGTTCACTAACCCCGGCATTTTGGTTAAGGAATCTAACTCCTTAATCAGCATTTCAGTGGTCAATCCCTCGCGCCATTCGTCCTTTGGCTTAAGGCGTATCCATGTTTCAAACATCGAGACAGGCGCAGGGTCGGTCGCGGTTTCCGCCTGACCTGCCTTACCGAACACGGTTTCCACCTCGGGCACGGTTTTAATCGCACGGTTGGTAGTTTGCAGAATTTCTTTGGCCTTGGTTATGGAAATGCCCGGAAGCGTGGTTGGCATATAGAGCAAATCGCCTTCATAGAGTGCCGGCATGAACTCGCTGCCGGTACGCCAAATCGGAACTGCCATGCTCACCAGCAGCGCACAGGCCACCGCTATGGTCAGCCACTTTGCCTTGAGTGCTTTGGCTAAAATGGGCTGGTAAATCGCAATAAAGAAACGGTTAATCGGATTGCGTTCTTCCGGCAATATCTTCCCGCGAATCAGCCAGAGCATAAGCAGCGGCACCACCGTTACCGAAAGAATCGAAGCTGCCGCCATTGAGTAGGTTTTGGTAAAAGCCAGCGGTGAGAATAACCGTTCCGACTGGCCGGTGAGCGCAAATACCGGCAGGAAAGAAACGGTGATAATGAGGAGCGAGAAGAACAATCCCGGACCGACTTCCTTCGCTGCCAGCAACAGCGCATCACGTTTTTCCTGAGGCGTAGCATCCGCACGCATCTCCGAAAGTTTGCGGTGGGCGTTTTCTACCATCACGATACTGGCATCCACCATCGCGCCGATAGCAATGGCGATACCGCCAAGCGACATGATGTTAGCGGTAATGCCCTGCCATGACATGACGATGAACGCTGCCAACACGCCTAGCGGCAAAGTGACGATGGCAACGAAGGACGAGCGCACATGAAGCAGGAAAATCAGGCAAACCAGCGCGACGACAATCGCTTCCTCGATCAGCTTGTGTGTCAGGTATTCCACCGAGCCTTCAATTAGCGGAGCGCGATCATAGACTGGCACAATCTCAACGCCTTCCGGTAATCCGGGCTTGAGTTCCTCTATCTTTTTACGAATCGCCTCAATGACATTCAACGCATTCTCACCAGGACGCATGATGATAATGCCGCTCACCACTTCACCTTCACCGTTCAGTTCGGTAACGCCGCGCCGGAGTTCCGGCCCCTCAACGATACGCGCGACATCCGAAAGTCGTACAGGGGTGCCGTTTTCAGCTTTAATTACCAGTTTTTCCAAATCCTCCACCTTGGTAACGTAACCCTTCGAGCGCACCACAAATTCGGTTTCCGCCTGTTCGATGACACGGCCACCGGCTTCCTGACTGGAAGCGCGGATGGCTTCCTGCAAGCGCATGAGCGGCACGCCGTAAGCACGCAATTTCACAGGATCAGCGAACACCTGATATTCCTTCACAAAGCCGCCAACGCTGGCTACCTCTGACACACCGCGTACGGTGGCAAGCTCAAACTTCAGGAACCAGTCCTGTAAGGAACGAAGCTGCGATACGTCATGCTTGCCGCTTTTATCGACCAGCG
>CAZRVJ010000068.1:0-2937 GCA_964603535.1 uncultured Candidatus Saccharibacteria bacterium | reverse complement strand
GGTGCTCAACGTTACAAATACTACAATCCATGATTGAGTATGAACAACTAAGATACATCTATTCTAGCTGTCCAAAAGCTCGGCTGGAGCGTTTCCTGCCCCATTTAAATTCAACTGCTGAAGAATTTGAGATAAGCACCCCACAACGGTTGAGGATGTTCCTTGCCCAAATTGGTCATGAGAGTGGTCAATTACGTTATGTGAAAGAACTAGCGTCAGGTGAAGCTTACGAGGGAAGAGCAGACTTGGGAAACACAGAACCCGGAGATGGGGTAAAGTATAAGGGTCGAGGGCTGATCCAAATAACAGGTCGCTCAAATTATGCACTTGTTGCGTTAGCCCTGGGCCTACCTCTGTTGGAAAAACCAGAGTTGCTTGAACAAGATGAACCGGCTGTGCGAAGTGCGGGGTGGTTTTGGTATAAGAAAAATTTAAATTCATTTGCAGATATGGATGCTTTTGATGCTGTGAGTGACGTTATTAATAAAGGCCGTGTAACTAGAGTAGAAGGAGATACTAATGGATATGAAGATCGACTTGCTCTTTATCTACGTGCATGTGAGGTATTATGAATAATAATGAACTTGAAAAAAAATTAATGTCTCATTTGCTGTTTGGGGATTTCTCTCAAGGTTTTGATTTAAGTGCGTTATACGATAATCAACCTACTAAAGTAGCAAACGAACTTGATGATTTACGTAATCAGTATAATCAAAAGCAAATACCCGATAAAAGGTTTTATCCTAGTCCCAATGTCAAGAAGCTACGTCAATTTGACGCGGGTCTTGCTGACATTAAGAATACAAATGCACGTGATACTTATAAATATTTTGATCCAGAAACAAAACTTAATTTAAAAGGAATGAATAATTCTGTATATGGACAAGTTTCTTATGATCCTAAACAAAGGCAACTTACACGAGTAGCTGACATTAATCATAATACTTTATTAAACCGCGCTCCTAATGAAGTTTTAGACACTGTACTACATGAAAGTGCTCACGTTGATGACTTAAAAAATGGAACACAATACCAAGGATTTTTAAAATCTTTTGGGCCAGTAGATTGGGAGGAACGTTATAAAGAATTTGAATCCTTAAAGAAGTATAATACTTCTGCTAATATGTTTGACAATCATATGGAAACTCGCGCCAACTTACGTTCTAGTTTAGGCAGACAACTTTATGGAACACCACCAAAAGATCATTTTAAAGAACTTTTAGATGCATTAGAGCCTAAAGGAATTACATATACTCCTACGGGTGGAGAAAATGATCGTAGACGAGTTTCAATTAAAAATAGAAATGAAATGCTTCGTGCTATAGAAATGGATTTATTTCCACGAGAACGCTGGTTGGACCCAAGAGAACCAACATGGCAGGAAAGCCTTAAAGATTTATTTAAAAGGAAATAATTATGAAAAAGAAAAAAGGTAAAGGCCGTAAAGGCTGCTAAGAAAAAAGGGGCCGTTAGGCCCCTTTCTCTTTTTTACTCTGTTGTTTTCTAAACTCCGCAAGAACCCCCGTGGCCGGTGATAGAGCACACATCGTGTTCTGTGAACACTGTTCCTTTGTGTTTTGTTGCTGTTTCGTAGTCAACTTCTGTGATTGGCTGTCCTCCACGACTTCCATCTGGATAGCAAGTGAATCCGCGAAGACGGGGTGCATACGCTGCAAGCGTAGAAGCAAACCGTTGAACCTTGTCAGGATTATTTTCTTTAGTTCCCCAGGCTGGTAAGTTAATGGTGCTGCTAATTGACATGTCAACGTAATCTTGAATGTCCGCTTGGAATCTAATACGGCTTTCGTAGTCATTGCTTAGTTTATAGGCGGTATCAATTTCATCAGGCTTTAGTCCATATTCATTGATGAGCCGTTGGGCTGTTGCATCAACCACATACTCGTACTTCCATTGTGTTCCATTAGTGAGGTAGCGGCGTTTATAAGCAACCGCAAATAATGGTTCAATTCCTGTCGTTGTGCTGGCGAGGATTCCAATAGTGCCTGTTGGTGCAATTGCTCGATAAGCCACTGGGCGTGAGATATAGAACCGATCACAATGTTCATCTGCACTTCGTTTGGACTCATCTCGGTAGACGGCCAACCATTCTCTGAGTTCATTTGTTACCTCGTATTTTTGTCCTCGTTGGAGGAGCCATTCGTGAATTCCCATAAGCCCGAGCCCGAGTCTTCGATTCTTTTCCCTTACTTTGTAGACTTTATCATATGGAAGGTCAGCACGCAAAGTACCGCATACAAGGAACTTACTAGCAAGGCTAACCACACTCCTGAATTCATCCAAAGAAGAAATATTCCCAAGGTTAATAGAGCCGAGGTTACATACATCAGAGTCATCTTCACTGGTGACTTCTGTACAGGCGTTACGGAGTGTTTCATTTTGTTTACTTCCAAAGTTAAAGCTAAAGCCCGGCTCACCTGTTTGCATTGCCTGTCGGCAGTTTTCTAGGAATACATAATTATGTGTAAGAGCTAATGGGATATCTCCAAAAGCACCAGAAACATCACAAACAGTATCATCATAGTTGACGCTGATGTTGGTCATGTCTAAAGGAGCCCAAGCATTGAAGTTTGCTTCCTTAGCTGCCTTTACTTCATCACTCCAATTCTTTGCTCTAAGGAAGATAGGAATGTCTTCATGTGCCCAATTGAGACTAGCGTAGATTGCACTGCGTCGGCTTCCCCCTTGCATAACATTCCGTCCGATTTCATTGATTGCATACATGAGGGGGATAGGACCAGAAGCGACGCCACCAGTTCGTGATAGAGGGCGTCCAGATGGGCGTAGTCTGCTGTAGTCAATTCCAATTCCTCCACCAGTCATTAGACAAGACATTGCTCGCCATGTTACGTTGCTCCATTCTTCTCGGGTGTCTTCTTCTGCTCGGAGCAAATAACAATTATTCCAAGCGTGATAAGG
>CAZRVJ010000067.1:0-2961 GCA_964603535.1 uncultured Candidatus Saccharibacteria bacterium | reverse complement strand
ATGGGGGGTCTGTGTTACAATCGCTCCGATGAAACAGAAAGACTTTCTAGCCGATATTCTGAACAGCTCTGTTCGTGCACGGGTACTCCGCCTCTGTGTGTCTTCTGCACAGTGTGTGACCGTAGAAGAAGTTGCTGCGCGTACACACCTCAAGAAAGATGCGGTGGTGAAGGAGTTAAATGCGCTCACCCGTCTCGGTGTTATTAAGAGCACAACGTGTACCCGTACCATACCTGACCCGCGGCACGAAGGTGCAACCACCGTAAAGAAGATGCCTGGATATATGAGTGACACGCACCATGAGTACTATAAAGCGCTTGCGAGTTTTATTCGTGATACGGAGCTTCCTGCGGAGACGAGTGTTATCGGATCTTTGAAAGGGGTCGGAGTACTTAAGTTGGTGATTGTTTCGGGTTTTCTTGCGAGTGCAGATAGTAATCCGAGCGGGGTGGAGCTCTTGATTGTCGGTGACAAGTTGAATGAAAAAAAGATTGCGCACATTCTCCGCTCGGTAGAAGCTGAGCAGGGGAGAGAAATTACCTACGCACTGTTTTCTGTGAAAGATTTTACCTACAGAATGGAAATATACGACCGACTTATCCGTGATGTTCTAGACTATCCGCACCAGGTACTGTTGGATCGACTCCGTATTGGGACATAGGCCTGTCCACAGAAACACCTCTTTGGGGAACGCGGTGTGACACACAGACGCTACAATAGAGACATAGGTCGAACATAGTTTCCAATACATTAGTAACCTACAAACGGTATACCTATGATTGTACAACAGTGGGCAGACGTGTTCACACGCTCCTTTCAAGACTTGTCATGGGTTGTAGTGCAGTTCACACCACGTATCGTGCTCGCGATTGCCATCCTCATGTTGGGGTGGTTGATTGGCGCCATCTTGGGAAGAATTGTTTCCCAGGTGGTACGTGCTCTTCGTGTTGACGCAGCGCTGAGAAGTGCTGGTGTTGAAGAAGTGGTGACCCGTGCGGGATTTGCACTGAACTCAGGCAGGTTTATTGGTGAACTCATTAAGTGGTTCATCGTGGTGGTATTCCTCAGTGCGTCACTAGAATTCTTGGGGCTCACACAGGTAACAATTTTCCTTCAGGAGGTGGTGCTCTTGTACCTCCCTCAGGTGATTGTTGCGGTGTTGATTCTCTTGCTTGCTGCAGTTATTGCTGAAATAGCAAAGAACGCAGTGGTTGCATCCGCACGCGCTGCAGGTGCTCATTCAGTGAATCTTATGGGGGGACTTGCCAAGTGGGCAATCTGGATTTTTGGTGTGCTCGCCGCGCTTTCACAGCTCGGTATTGCAACAGCATTTGTACAGACTCTCTTTACCGGTGTGGTGATCGCGCTTTCACTCGCGTTCGGACTCGCGTTCGGACTCGGAGGTAAAGAGCATGCATCAGACTACATCGCAAAGCTCCGCAAAGAAATTTCACACGAAAAATAAGACGTGTCTTATGTACGTGTAAAAATCAAACCCGCCGTATGGCGGGTTTGATTTTTCACGAAAGACTGTGGTAGGGTGCAGTGGGTTATACGACTGCAAGAAAGGTGAGAAGCATGGCACAGTATCAGTTGCTGTATCAGTTCGTTGTGTCTCGGTTTGATGCAAATGAAACCGAGATCTCTGAAATATGTGAAATACAACTAGAAAGCTACTTCTTCAATGCTTGTGGGGAAAGTGAAGCTGCAGATATGGCCCAAAAGTTTTTTGATGAGACAATCTCTCCCGAGATGCAGAGAAGAGGGTATGTTGGCGTGAACACTCTCCTAATGGTGTGCGAGTCTTATTTGGATTGGCAGCCAAAGAAATGACGATTGTAGCCGCGAGCGTTCGCTCGCGGCTACGCCTTTTTATGGGCGTAAGTAAATAACACTTTGGAGAGACCGTGTGTGGAAATGTGTGACACAAGGGGAATACGGCTGAATTTCACCAGTATGTGTGAGGGTTACGCGTAGCAGCAATGAAAAAGAAGGGTTTCTGGGGGGCTCCCAGGGAGGATCACCTCCTTGCCGATGGGAAACTTGACTTGGAAAAGCACTTACTATATACTCCGCTCACCTTATGAGTACTAACAAAAGCCCTAAGTAGAGCGGTCGGACCGGTCGAAAGGCCTGTACGAGAAGCCGCTCCAAAGCGGCATTTTTAGTGCAACGGTAAGGTGAGAACTTTGACACACGAATATACGAAAACAAAAACATACCGATGAGTAGTCGGTATGTGAATCAATTGCAGGTGTTTAGTAGTGTGATATGCAATCCACACTGCTAAACCAACGTCGTACGTTTTGAACCAACGTACGATTACATATTGCGGTTCTCAGAATTTCTAACGGGAAATTCTGATAAGGGCGTATGGTGGATGCCTTGACTGAAGAAAGCGATGAAGGACGTGGTCTGGCTGCGAAAAGCATCGGGGAGCTGCCAAACAAGCTTCGATCCGGTGATGTCCGAATGGGAAAACCCTGCCGAGTGAACCTCGGTAATCATGCACTTGTGCATGAAGCACACCTCGGGAAGTGAAACATCTCAGTACCGAGAGGAAAAGAGAACAATAGTGATTCCCTGAGTAGCGGCGAGCGAAACGGGACAAGCCCAAACTCAACCAAAATCGTGGGAAGCGATTTTTCGCTTTTCGCGATTTTGGTTGGGGGTTGTAAGACATTGGTGCTGTGTTTACACAGGAAGAGTTACAAAACTTTTAGTTAGCAGAATCATCTGGAAAGATGAGCCCCAGCGGGTAATAGCCCCGTATGCGAAAACTAAAGGCCTCTTTGGCCAATGTTCTTGAGTAATTCAGGACACGAATAGCCTGAGTGAATCCACCAGTACTAACTGGTAAGGCTACATATTTCTTCAGATCGATAGTGAACTAGTACCGTGAGGGAAAGGTGAAAAGAACCCCGGTGAGGGGAGTGAAATAGACCTGAAACCATGATTGCT
>CAZRVJ010000066.1:1458-3057 GCA_964603535.1 uncultured Candidatus Saccharibacteria bacterium | reverse complement strand
GGAAGTATTCGCCCGAATTTATGAAGGACGAAATAATTGAGCGGATAATGACCGATTATCTGCCGAAGGAAGTTAATAATGGAAGTGAATAAACCAACAGAACTAATCCTTTCCCGCCTACGCTCTTATTGGTTAAAGCACGATTGCATAGCGTGGGATGCCGCGTCGTGGTCAACGGGATTTGCTGCGTGGCGCAAGGGCCTTTTCTACGAAGGGGCGATACAAGTTCCCGACAAGAAAGCCTCCGGCCTTGAAAGGGTCGCGTTCATGTATCGCGAAGCGCGGAAGGTAATGCGCGAACTATTCCCGCATCAAGGCATAAGCGTGTTCCTTGAAATGGGCGTGGCGAACTCAATATCGAACGGATTACTTCTCGGCGCGGTTCGTGGGGCGTTGATAGGAGCTTGCGAGACTTGCGATACCTTTCAAGAGATAAGCAACTCCGCGTGGAAGGCAACCATCGGCGTGAGGTCACGGGATAGCGCAAGTCAAAAGCGCGATGCGTGGACCATCCTCTGCTCGTGGCACGGCTACGAAATCGACCAAACTTGGTGTGAAACAAAGAAAGAGTTTACCTTCGACCGCTCGGACGCGATGGGGATATTAACTCACGCGATAACGACGATTGATTATAAGGAGGAAGAATAGCATGGGCGACCAAAGCACGGTAGTTTTAATAATGGACGCTCTAACAAAACAAGCATACGACATCGTTAGATCGGAATATGATTACGCAGACGAATATGGCCCCGTTTCACTTCATTCTATCGAAAAGATATTCATTTATATTGACGCCTTTAGTTTGCGTAGGCTCACAGATTATACAATCCCAAACGCAAGAAAGGCACTTTGGCGCGATATAAAGAGTGGGAAATATGACGAGTGTTTTGCCGAAGCACGAAAATATAAAATGACTGACGAAGAAAAAGAAACATATAAAAATTTTGTGGGAGGCGAAGAATGACCGACCAAACGCAAGTCGCGCATATCTGCGAGAGAGTTAAGGAATACCTCGAACGGCTACCGGAGGACAAGTGGCAAAAGTATCACGAAAGAGTCGCAAAGTTGATTGGGTTTGAAAGGAAGGAGAAAGATGAAGTTTTTCAGCAAAGAGACCAGGGAAAGGATGTCAGAATCGGCTAAAAAAAGATGTAATGAAGAATGGTTGAAAAAACAACGCGCCAGAGCAACTAATTTAGACCCTGTTTTGGTTAAAGAAATGTATGAGTCGGGAATGACACAAAAAGAAATAGCAGGTTTTTTCAATGTTTTGCAAAAAACAATTTGTCGCCACATGAAAAACAACGGAATAAAATCACGATCAACCGCCAAAAGAAACCAAAGAAGAGAAAGAAACGACTATTGGAAGGGAGGCAAGACCATTTCGGACTCCGGTTATACTTTAATTAAAGTAGAGGGTCATCCGCGTGCTTCCATTGCCGGAGATTATGTGGAAGAACACATTCTTGTTATGGAAAAACACATCGGCAGATATTTAAGGTGGTTTGGAGCGGGACATCCCGAAAGCGAAGTAATACACCACAAAAACGGGATAAAGAATGACAACAGAATAGAAAATCTATTATTAACAAACTTTGT
>CAZRVJ010000066.1:0-1436 GCA_964603535.1 uncultured Candidatus Saccharibacteria bacterium | reverse complement strand
CAGAGTCAATTAAACTAACATTAGCCAGTTTATTTGACGGCATTTGACTGGAGGATTTCCGTTAGCCGCCTCAATGTTCGGTATAGAGCCGGTATGGGCGAGTGAAATAGAGAAGTTCCCAATAGCGGTATCAAAGTTTCACTTCCCGAACATGAAACACTACGGTTCGGTATGCGACATTAAGGGCGCAGAGGTCGAGCCGGTAGATATAATAACCTTTGGATCGCCGTGTCAGGACTTATCGGTTGCCGGAAAAAGGGCGGGCATGGGTGAAGGAACACGGTCGGGATTATTTTCGGAGGCCGTGAGAATAATTAAGGAGATGAGAAATGCCAACATACGGGTTGAGCGGGGACCCAACTCCAAAGTGGGGATGGGAAGTTGCACCTTCAATGAGAAGTCAGAGGGAGGGATATGTGGTAGTTTACGGAATACAGATGATGTCGGCTCTGAATGTAGCAAGAGAAATAATGCCGCCGTTAAGAGCGGAAGCCCACAACACAGAATTTATAGCAATAACGGAGGAACAGATGGAAGATACCCTCGATTTGCAGTTTGGGAAAACGTCCCCGGAGCCTTCAGTTCAAACAAAGGAGAGGACTTCCGAGCGGTCATCGAAAGCCTCGCCAAAGTTGCCGAAGAGGCGGTTTCAATACCTTTGCCTAAAGACGGGAGATGGGAACCCGCCGGATTGGTTGAGGGAGATGGATGGTCAATCGCATGGCGAACACTCGACGCCCAATTTTGGGGCGTCCCCCAACGTCGTAAAAGAATCTTTCTTGTCGCAGATTTTGGAGGTCAACGCGCATCCGAAATATTTTTTGAGCGCGAAAGCGTGTCTGGGAATACTGCGCAGAGCGGAAACGAGAGGAAAGAAGTTACCGGAGGCGTTGAGGGAGGCATTAGAGCGACAAGCATTGATTACAGAAACCATGTTGCCAACGACGAGATTAGCGGAACGCTCCAATGTAAATCAAACGGAGGACAAAGTTTAAATTATATAAATCCTATTTGCGTCCACGCCACACAAGACCCGATAACGGCAGAGAACAGAAGCCATGCGTTGGGGGCGAACTCGAGTCAGGCGGTGTGTTATAACATTACCTTTTGCGATTCTAATGGAACTCGTCAAGACCGACCAAATGGCGGTCTATATATAAACGAAACAGAAAAGTCGAACACGCTTGCAACGAGTGGCCCGGAAGGAACCCTTTCGGTATTCAGATTTCAACGCTCGGATTCTTATAGTGATGATCCAAAAGAAATATCGTCTCCACTTGCCGCCCGGGACTGTAAGGATGGCAGAGATTTGGTGGTCAATCAATCCGTTCGTCGTTTAACTCCGCTCGAATGCGAAAGACTCCAAGGATTTCAAGACGGTTGGACCGACATTGGATTATCAGACTCGGCAAGGTATAAGCCACTCGGAAACTCGG
>CAZRVJ010000065.1:0-3094 GCA_964603535.1 uncultured Candidatus Saccharibacteria bacterium | reverse complement strand
GCCAAAATACCAACCAAGCGTTCATTATTTTTAGAAAACGCGACAACAGACGGAGTAGTCCTTATACCTTCTTTGTTCTCTAATATTTTCGGTTCGCCAGCTTCAATATAAGCCATCGCCGAATTAGTTGTACCTAAATCTATTCCTAATATTTTTGCCATATTTTTTAAATTAATTACTTTTTATAATTTTGACCTTAGAAGGCCTAATAATCCTTCCATTAAATTCATAACCTTTAATTACTTCTTCAACGATTGTTCCTGGTTTTTCATTCCCTTCAATTTCTTCCACTACTTCGTGAAAAACAGGATCAAATTGTTGGTTCAAGGCTTCAATCGCCTTTAATCCTTTTCTGCGCAAAACATCTTCCAATTGCGCTTTAATCAATTCTAGTCCTTGAATAATTCTTTTTTCCGTTTCGGTTAATCCTTCAATTTTCAAAGAATTAACTGAAATCTCAAAACTATCTAAAACCACCAATAAATCCGCGATTAAATCTTCATTAGCATATTTCACGATTTCCTGAGTTTGCTTAAGCGTATCTTTCTGATAATTAAGAAAGTCCGCTTTTTGTCTTTGCCATCCTGCTAAATATTCATCTTGAAGTTTTTTACTCTCTTCAAGTTGTTTTAATAAATCATCTGTATTTATTTTTTTGTTTTCATCCATAAATTTTCAACTTTAATTTTAAAATTAATTATCCAATATATTAGCGACTGCTTCTAAAATTGCTAAATTCCTTTCATAAAGCATATTTTTAGGACCGACTAACATAAATAATTTATCTTTTTTTGATGGTGTTACTTTGAAAATAACACTAGTACTTTCACTTTTTAAAATCGGACATTCTCTACCGATAAAAATTGCGCTTTCACTTTTAGTTGCCTCTTCAAATATTTCTTCCATTCTCATATCTATGGATTCAATTTCTTCAAAAATTCTGGAAATTTCATCTTCCGCGGTATCTGGCAAAAGTTGTTCTATCAAATTTTTCCAACCATGCTTGAGAATAGATCGTTCTTCTGGAGAATAACTCAATCCTAAACCACCACAAAAATTCGCAATAACCTGAGCCGAGATTGAGAAAAAATCATCGTCAATATCTCTATCCTGATTTATTTTTTCTACCCACTGACTAGAATAGCTGGCCATTTTATCTTTATTAGCCATAGTTTCATTAACAAACCATCTATAAGCTTTATCAGTAGGAACACGCCCGGCAGATGTGTGAGGTTGATTTAAATAACCCCAATTAGTTAATTCAAAAAGATCGCGACGCAAAGTAGCGGGGCTTAAATCTTTAAAATGTTTAGCGCAAAGATCCTTAGAACCAATAGGCTCACCTTTCTTGGAATACTCTTTTACTATAAAATTTAAGATTCTTTTTTGTCTTTCGGTAATCATTATTTCCAGTATAAAAAATTAGCACTTAGATGTCAAGAGTGCTCATCGCCTCTTTTACAGATTCAGGTGTTGATTAATAAAAAAGCCGTTTCAATCATACGATTAAAACGGCTTTTATTTTCAGTTCGGCAATTGAATAAGATAAGCATATAACATTACCGCCCAGCGATACTTTCCTTTGTTATAACGCCAAAGCGAATCTCTAATTTTTTCATAACTATATTCAAAGCCATGACTTTTGAGAAAGTTAGCAATAGACATAATAGCATCATCCCAATTGGATAAATCAATAATTCCATTATTATCACCATCAACGGCAAATCTCTCATAATTTTCCGGTAAAAACTGACAATAACCAATCGCTCCCATATAAGAACCCTTTATGGAAAAAATATCCCAATTATTTTTCAAAGCGATTTTAAAAAGGTAAAATAATTCTCTTTTGGCGAAGTCTCTTTTAGCCTGATCGGACGAGCTTTTTACTGCCCAAGTATAAAGATAATTTATAGCCGGAGCACTCCCCTCATTTAAACCAAAATCAGATTCTAATCTTAAAATGGAAACAAGGTATTCCTGTTTAACGCCATAAACTCGTTCAGCTTCTGCTAATCTAGCCTTATGCTTTTGCCAAAATACTTTGCCTCGCTTTACGGACTCCGGACGAAATAGACTGAAATCATCTTCAAAGTACTTTTCTTTACCTTTAAAATTTACATTTTTAAAAGTGAGCCTTGAATCTTTAAAAACCGATTGAATATAATCATTAGAAATTCCGCGTGACAATAAATAATTTTTTAATTCATTTTTTCCATCAAACGATGTTGAAGCGCCCAAAAGAAATAAGCTACCAAACGCCCACAAGAAGACAAAGACCAAAAACCTCTTTTTTGTTATCATTAGCCACCTCCCCCTCCTTTACAAAAATAATTTTGTTTTTAAAACAACTACCCCAATCCTAACAAATAATAAAACCCGAGGCAAACATCATTACTTGCAAAAAATATAAAAATAATTAAAATAATATGCAGCTTTTTACAAAACAACAAATAAAATGAAAAGGAGGCAACCGAATAATGAATGAACATTTTGAAAAAATGCTGGACATTTTGGAACCAATGAACGAAGAGCGTCACCTCAGTATTTTAATTGAAACTAATGGGGTTATCCAAAAAATTCTAACTCAACGTTTAAAAATTCATGAAGAAATAAAAGAAATTTTTAATTTTTTTGAACGAATTAAAAAAATTGAAGGAATTGATTTACAACAAGCTACCATATATGTTAATGGAAATTATCATGTTTTTACGCTTATTAA
The DNA here is from genome assembly GCA_964603535.1 of uncultured Candidatus Saccharibacteria bacterium. Taxonomy (GTDB): domain Bacteria; phylum Patescibacteriota; class Minisyncoccia; order UBA6257; family JAAZHW01; genus DAONDV01. The sequence goes on along the minus strand of CAZRVJ010000065.1, from coordinate 375 downwards.
TTTCTTAATTAAAAAAAATCCAAAAGTAATTGTTTTCAAAAAAAACATTGAAGAGTTTGAAATTTCCAAAATAGGATTATCCCACATTCACATGCGAGCTAAAGAAAGAAACATAGAAGTCAGAGAAGTTTAAACTCCAAACCCCCATTTAAATGGGGGTTTTTCACTTGTAAATGCAACCCAAATATTTTAATATGGGTATAATGTATTAAAAGGAGGAAAAGATGACAAAACAAAATTCTTTTATCGCGAAACTAAACAATGAACAAAAAAGGGAGCGTCTTATTTTTTTTGCTAAAAAACAAATTGGGAAACCATACAAATGGGGCGTAAAAAAATCCGAGATCGGAAAATTTTTTGATTGTTCCAGCTTTA
>CAZRVJ010000064.1:0-3127 GCA_964603535.1 uncultured Candidatus Saccharibacteria bacterium | reverse complement strand
ATATACGGCATTGCCCCGGATAACAATGATTGCCCGAACGCACGGGTATTTTGCCGCAAGGCCGTCAACGCCTGATAAAGTTTCTGCGCTTCCTCGGCTTGCTGTTTTGTGGTTACCGTGAACTCTTTTTGCTTCTTGATGGAATCTTCGACCGCTTCACGACCTTGCAACAGCAAATTCATTGTGCCTTGATCAATGCCGAACATGCGCCCCATATTGTTCGCCGTCGTTCGATCCATACGGCTAAAACGATCAGACAATTCGAGCAATACTTGCGATACTGGTTTGGCTTTACCATTCACATCGGCAAGCGATAACCCGAGCGCGGAGAAATAGGGGATAAGCGCAGATTGCCCGGTCAATTGCAATTCAGTCTGAGCACGGCTTATCATGTCCATTGTGCCTTGTAAACCGGATGCGCTGCCGCCAGCTTGTTCGGCGATATTCGACCAGGCCGATATTGTTTCTACGTTTTCCTTGAGGTTTTGCGATAAGCGAAAAAGGCTTGAATTGGTTTCAACCGTTTGCTCAATGAATCGTTTAACCGCAACCGTGCCACCAATGATCGCCAAGAATTGAACCGCGCTTTTCGATAGCGTTTGAAATCCTTCGCTGCCGGTTTTAGCGGATTGCTGCATGCGCTTGTCAAGCTGTTCGGTAGCCTCCCCGGTCTTTTTGCTCTTAGCGACAAATTCCGAGTTATCCAGGCCGAGCTTGACTATCAGGCTATCGATTATCGTGGGCATTCGCTACATTCCTGTTGTGGCTGTCGACTATCAATATTTCCAGCATATCATAAGCGTCTTGCGTACCATAGACTGTATCCAATTCGTGCAACGTAGCCATTCTATGAGAAACCAAAGTACTTATGATGTGGGTGATATTTTTGCATTCCGCGTACCTTTTGTTTCGACCGTCGCTTGCGGAGACTTCGAGTTGTCGACGGTCTGCAAAAAAGCCGTGTGAAGTTTCCACACCTCTAATCTGAGCTTCATTCGAGTTGATACTTCTTCAATATCTTCAGCAATTAAATTGCGAACTAATTGAGGATTTGCAGGATTGGGCATTGCTTGCACGCACTTAAACATTTCATCAAGCAGAGGCTCAGCGACTTCCCACCGTAATCCGGCAAGCGCCTTTATGCCGATTTGAGCAATTCCTGCCATACCTGACAACTCGAACCCTTCCGGCAGGTCCACCTTGCCTTCCATGAGCGCCAATATCGCGCGCATTGCCCACGCTTCAGCCTGAGCCGCCGGCATCTCAGTAATCAGGAAGGTCTTACCGTTGTCCCGATTATTATCGGTTACGGTGTATTGTGCGGTTTTTCGAGCCATATTATCTCCTATATGGTGCCAGCCCCCGCCCTGGGAGATAAGCAGAACGTTAAAGGGCCAGCATTGATCTTAAATAATTACAGGATCGCGCGGTTCACGCTTTCCCAGGTAATCACAAACTTTTGTGGTTGCAGAATCTTCTTAGCATCAGGCGCTTGCATTACGCTGGTCAGAATGCCGCGAGTAAACGTAAAGGATTCGCCAGTAGAAGGTAAACTTAAAGTGGCGGAAATGTAAAACACTTCTCGTGCGGTCTTGATTGCTTGAGTCAGGATCGAGAAAAAATCCTTGCTCGCGCTGTCTGCCTGCAATGTGATTGTCTGCTTGACCGGTTGCGGCGTGTATCCGGCTGACATTTTGCCGTCAACGCCCATGCTGACTTCTGCCAAATCCAACGCATCCAGCATGAACGCATCATCCGACGCATACCCCTGAATCGACACGGGCACGGGGAACAGCCCCGGCACGACCATAGTAAGAATGCTATTTGCGCTTGTAATCGTAGTGTTTGCCATAGTTTACCCCTTACATTATGTCGATTGAAGCGATGGAAATTTGTTGAACCGCGCCGCCATCCGTGTACCAAAAATTGATTACCGGAGTACCGCGATTAGTGCGCACTGTTGCGCCCGGATCAAGGATTTGCAGGTAGTATCCTTGTTGCTCGATTGTTTGCGACACGCTGCGCCCAGCAGCAGCATTAACCTGCGCAGCTTGGCTTTCTGACAACGTAATGCCCGATCTAATTATTCCGGAATTAAGAGCCGAGCTGATTGTGTCGATCATCGCAGCACGGATCATCGAGTACCCTTGCTCGTTGTACGGAATCGCGTTCACGTTGACTAACAGAGTCATCAAAACTATTCTAAATTGACTATTCAAATAAACCTGATCGACAAATGTGTCTACCCATTTCCACTTACCGGGTAAATTGCCGTCTCTGAATATATTAAAATCAGTGTTTGCTTCAGAATATGCTCCGTAGAAACTATACCCATTTGCCAAAAGAATATCTTGAATGGCCTTATCCGTCACGGTAGGTGTGAATCCTGATTGTCGTCTGAATGCTGCCGTAGTTCTACCATTTGTGCGAGTAAAGTCTATCGAGGCGATCATGCCAAGTACGAATATAGCGAGATTGGCAGTATTGTACACGCTCATCACGCCATCATATTCCAGCGCCTTAGCGACTGCGCCAAAGCAAGTCGTGGAATTTGCGGTTACCGCTTGAGTGTCGGTATCCCATGCAACGTACAAATAACGCGAGTTTTGTAAGGTCGACCATGCCGCGAACAATTCTTTGTCGGCAAGCAATGGTTCCCACAAGGTCGTAAAGCTTACCCAATTCTGAGTATTCGCTTTAACGTTATCCATCGCGCTTGCGGGAGTATCCGCAGCAGCCCCGGCGGACAATGACGCGCCGGTTGCGCTTGTCAGTTTTAGACCTGTCGCCAAAGTGCCGGTTGCAAAGCTCATCGTCGATGTTGCGCCGGTTGTCGCGGAAGTCAGCACAAACACGCTTCGCACCGCGTCCCATACGCAAGTCAGAGGTGAACCCGTGAACGCCGCAGCAATTGCTGTAGCCGCTGCGCTGAAGCTTGCAATAGCTCCCAATGAGATGGAACTTGAAGTTTTGGCAACACCGTCAACCGTGATTATCAGCGTACCGCTGCCCAAAGCTTGCAAATCAGTCAAGGTCATTCCCGCAAGCGATCCTGACTGTAACCAGCCGGCACGAGCGGTGTCCACAAAGGGGGCGAACATTAAAGCTCCCGGCTTTATCGTGGAAT
>CAZRVJ010000063.1:0-3131 GCA_964603535.1 uncultured Candidatus Saccharibacteria bacterium | reverse complement strand
CGTGTTTTGCGTTCTATTGATGCTGTAATCTTGGTAGTAGATGCGCAAGAGGGCCCGATGCCTCAAACAAAATTTGTTTTAAAAAAATCTCTTGAATTAGGTTTGAAGCCAATTGTAGTTATTAATAAAATTGATAAACCGGCCGCGCGACCAGAATGGACTCGTGATGAAGTTTTGGCGTTGTTTATGGATTTAGGTGCTAGCAATGAACAATTAGATTTCACTACTATTTTTGCCATTGCGAAAGATGGTGTTGCTAAATTTAATTTAAATGATGAATCAAAAGATTTAACTCCTTTATTGGATACTATTATTAAAGAAGTTCCTTTAGCTTCTTCCGAAGAATTGAATCAAAAGCCATTGAGAATTCAACCGTTTAATTTGGCTTATGATAATTTTTTGGGCAGAATGGCTATTGGTAGAATTTATGAAGGAACTTTAAAGGTGGGGAGTAATGTTTTTATAAAGAAGCCAACAGGGGAAATAAGAAGTGGTAAAATTACTAAGATTTTTACTTTTTTTGGTTTGGAAAGAAGAGAGGAGCCAGAAGCGGTAGCCGGGGATATTGTAATGATTGCTGGCTTACCAGATATTTATATCGGTGAAACTATTTGTTCTAGCGCTGATCAAGAAGTATTGCCGGCTATTAATATTGATGAGCCGACTATTTGTTTAAATTTTTTGGTAAATAATTCACCCTTTGCAGGTAGGGAAGGAAAATTCGTAACAAATCGTCAAATTCGTGAACGTTTGGAAAAAGAATTAGAAGTAAACGTAGGATTGAGAATTGATTTTAATTCCAATGATTCATTTAAAGTTTATGGAAGAGGCGAGTTGCATATTGCAATTTTGTTGGAAAATATGAGACGCGAGGGTTATGAATTACAAGTTTCACAGCCGCAAGTTATTTTTAAAGAGAAAGATGGAGAAGTTTTAGAACCATTTGAAGAAATAACTATTGATGTTCCCAGTGAAATGATTGGGGTAATAATTGAGAAATTATCTCGCCGTAAAGGGAAGATGATTGATATGAAGCCGGAGCAAAGTCACACTAGAATTATTTTTGAAATTCCAACTCGTGGATTTTTAGGATATCGTGGAGAATTTATTGTGGATACAAGCGGAGAAGGAATACTTTGCAGTCAAGTAATTGGTTTCCGTCCACGCGTGGGAGAAATTGATCACCGTGTAGTTGGTTCCATGGTTTCTATGGAAGCTGGAAAAGCTTTGGGATTCTCTTTGTGGAACTTACAGGATAGAGGCGTTCTTTACATTGGGCCAGGTACTGAAGTCTATGAAGGCATGGTAATTGGTAATGTTTCCAAAGGATTTGATATGAATGTAAATCCTACTAAAGGAAAACAATTAAGCAACATGCGCGCTTCCGGTTCTGATGAAGCTATCTATTTAACTCCTCCATGGGAATTATCTTTGGAAAGAGGATTAGAAGTAATGAATGAAGATGAATATTTGGAAGTTACTCCAAAAAATATAAGATTGCGTAAGCAATATTTGACGGAGAATGATAGAAAATTAGCGCAAAGAAAAAATTAGGATTTTAAAAATCGCCCCACTGGGGGCGATTTTTATATTTGACTAAATTAGCAATTTCTATTAATGTACAACCAGCTGTTAAATAATTTCAAAAAGGAGGTTTTTATGAGAAAGTTCTTTTGGAGGCATCCCGGTTGGAGCGTGTTTCTGATTTTTGCTTTTGTTGTTATGATTTTTTCCTGTTTCATGAGCATTCCTATTATTGTGGCGTCGTCAGTGGCTTTTGTTCTTTGGCTTATCTTGGCCATCGTACTTATTGAGATTCAGAGTAAATTTATTACTTTTGTGCCAGTAGGAGAGAGTGGGCGCGTCATTAAGGTTGTTGATGGAAAAATCGTCAAAGAAGCGCAGTGTATTTGGGGTAGGGAAGGAAAAGAAAATGGAATTTATAGAGTACCACAATTGAATCTTGATGATCGCTGGAAATATCGTGTTTTTGATTTCGTATTGATTCTTCAGAATGGATCTTTTGAAAGGATGGAAATTCCAATTAATATAACTATTAAATCATCAAATGGGCAATTCAATGCTCAAGAAGTTTATGATCATATTATCAAGCCAGGATATAAAGATTTTGATGAATTTATAAAAGAAATAATTTTTAAAAAGGATGTGATTGAAGTGGCGAGAAGGCACATGTCGCGTTTTCTTAATGATTATATTACTTATAAGGAATATGTCCGTGGGGTTACGGATCGGTTTTTTGAGGATGAGCCCCAAGAACTTATAAAAAAATCTTTTTCTATTTTTGAAGAAGTTGAGATTATCATTGACTTTGAACATCAGAGATACATATCAAGAGCAGTAAGCTCATAAATAATTTGGAGACCATTTTACAGATGTAAAATGGTCTCTTTTGTTTGCTATGGTTATTTGATATACTATATTTGTCGGAATGATTTGTTTCTTATTATGAGAAAAAGTGAAATTTTAGTTTTATTTTTAGTGATAATTTCTTTTGTTATTGGTATTTATGTTTACCCACAAATGCCCGAACAAATGGCGAGTCATTGGGGACTCAATGGTGAAGTGAACGGGTATATGTCAAAGTTTTGGGGAACTTTTTTAATGCCCATTATTTCTTTAATTATAGCTGCTCTTCTTCTTTTCATCCCTAAAACGGATCCTTTGAAGGGTAATGTGGAAAAATTTAAAAAATATTTTGATGGTTTCATTATTTTAATGTTTTTGTTCTTGCTTTACATATATGGCTTGAGCATCTACTGGAATCTTGGACATGGTTTTGATATGGGTAGGTTTATGATTCCGGCTTTGACTGTACTTTTCTACTATTGCGGTATTTTAATTAAAAAATCCAAGAGAAATTGGTTCATTGGAATTAAGACCCCATGGACTTTAAGTAGCGATGAAATTTGGGATAGCACTCATGAAATTGGAGGAAAATTATTTAAAGCCTCAGCCATTATTTGTTTATTGGGATTATTTTGGCCGGCTTATTCTATGTGGTTTGTTTTGGTACCTATTATATTTTCCACTTTATTTGTTTTTCTTTATTCATATCTTAAATATAGAAAAAATAAAGTCGTTTAATATTTAAAATAAAAACCCCGATTAAA
>CAZRVJ010000062.1:1783-3268 GCA_964603535.1 uncultured Candidatus Saccharibacteria bacterium | reverse complement strand
CATTCTTTTGGTTATTTTTTCTTCCGGCCCCAAACAAAGATATTTGATTTTTATCTTAAATGAATGGAATTCTTGGCAAGATTGCTCCCCCGCTCTTATTATTTTTGCTAAGTCTTCTTTCTTAATAGAACCGAGAAATTCCAATGTTAAATGAAGATTATCTTTAGAAGTCCAACGCCAAATATTTTTATTGTCCGATTGCGCTTGTGCCAATAATAATTCTTTAAGATGTTCTGGTAAATCTATGGCGAAAAATAGTCTTAATTGTTCCATAATGATATTTTAAGATAATGGAATTTGTTTGTCTATTTTTTGTTGTTTTGATAAAATGAAGCTGATGTATCTTAATACAGTTGTGCCGTTATTGAATTTACCGCGTTCCCAGCCTCAATCATTGAGCTATTTTAGCGTTGAAAAATGTGATTTTGGGACTTTGGCCAATATTCAGGTGGGCAGAGCGAAGGCTTTGGGCTTGATTATTGATTCTCAACCGATAGTGAACAAAATAAGCATAAAAAAAGCAGCTTTTAATTTTAAACCATTAGAACTAATCCCCGGAAAGCATCGTATTATTACTACGGAACAGTGGGAATTGGTTAAGTGGCTATCGGATTATTATTTTTTGTCATTATCCGGATTATTGAAAACCGCTTTACCTGGCAAGTTGATTTTAAAGAAAATAAATGTAAGTGACAGTCAAAAAAATAATTCTCAAAAAATTGGTAATAATCAATTTATTTTTGGAGATGATTTTGCCTTCATTAAAAAAGAGATTTCCGGTTATTTAAAAAAAGATAAACAGGTGTTATTGGTATTCCCCAATCAAACTAAGCTGGAGATATATCAAGACGGGCTTAAGGATTTAGAAGATGAGATTGTTGTTTTTGATAAACAAGCTGGGCAGAAGCAATTTGTTTCTATTTGTGAAAAAATCAATAAGAAAGAAAAGAAGATAATTTTAGGCAAAAGAGCCAGTGTTTTTGCTCCTTTCTCTGATTTAGGATTGATTCTAGTAATTGATGAGGAAAATTCTGCTTTGGAAACATGGGAACCGGAGATTCATTTTAATGCGAAAAATGCTTGTCTAAAGCTCAGTGAATTATTTCAAGCAAAAATCATTTTTACGAGTATTAATCCAAGTCTAGAGACATGGTATTTGATTAAAAAAAATATTTTTTCTGTTCATGGTAAATTTCAGGATATTTCATCACGATTCCATTTTATTGATTCGCGTAGAAAATTATCTTCTGTAGCATTAGATTTAGAAATCGTTAAAAAAGTAAAAGATAATTTGGAACAGAAACAGCAAATAATCATTTTTTCCAATCGTCGTGGTTCTAGTCCAGCTTTAATTTGTAATGATTGCGGATATATTTTCCAATGTCCGCATTGTGAAGCGGCCATGGTTCATTATCAATGGGTTGGAGGCAATGAAATGTGTTGCCGACATTGCGGTTATAAGGCTAAGCCGATTGATTTGTGCCC
>CAZRVJ010000062.1:0-1773 GCA_964603535.1 uncultured Candidatus Saccharibacteria bacterium | reverse complement strand
CCACAGTGCCGAGGTCATTTGATTAATTTTGTGGGAATGGGCAATCAAAAAATATTAGAATTTTGTCAGAAAACTTTTCCAGATGCTAAGGTTGGGATATTTGATTCTGATCATCTAAAAAACTTGAAAGATGAAAAAGCTCTTTTTGCTCAGTTTGCAACCAAAGAAATTGATATTTTAATAGTTACCGAGTTATTTAGTAAATGGTTGGATAAAATTGATCAAGAAGTTGGCTTATCTATCGTTGTTTCCGCAGAGCAGATTACTATTTTCCCCGATTTTCGCTCGGAGGAACGTTTGAAAAATATCATTTTAAGGTTAGCAATGGTTAGCCAAGAAGTTTTTATCCAAACTTTGAATCCCAAAAAAGAATTATTTGAGAATATCAAAAATCTTGATAAATTTTATGAAAATGAGTTAAGATTAAGGCAAGATCTGTTTTATCCCCCATATTCGGAAATTATTAAGATAAGTATAAAACATAGAAATAAGGCACAATTAATCAAAAATAGCGCTTATTATTATCAATTATTAAAGCAGCGTGCCCATAAAATATTGGAGGGTAAAGATTATCAAATATTGCCGCCTATGCCCGGATTTGTGCCAAAAGCAAGGAATTTATTCGTTAACGAGATGTTTTTCAAAATGAAGCCAGGGCATGTTGAGGAGCGTAATAAAATAATCGGATTTTTGCCCGATGATGTATCTATTAAAATTAATCCAATAAATTTAACATGATGAAATATAAACTTTGGACTATTAATAATAAAGAAGAAGAGAAATTCTTAAGAAAAGGAACAGAGAAAGTAAAGAATTTGAAGGACGAGAAAATTTTAAAACTCATAAAAGATATGAGGGAAATTATGATTAAAGAAAAAGGCGTTGGTTTAGCCGCCAATCAGATTGGAATAGATGCTCAGATTTTTGTAATGGGACCTGGTGATGACTTTTTTGCTTTTATAAATCCTAAAATCACTAAGTATTCAAAATCTTTGGAGGAAGCAGAAGAAGGATGCTTAAGCGTGCCTGGTTTTTCTGGGGTGGTGCCTCGTTCTGTTGCCGTAGAGATTAAGGGTTATGATGAAAATGGAAAAGCGGTAAAAAAGAAATTTGAAGGAGTTTTTGCTAGAATCTGCCAACACGAATATGATCATTTGAGTGGAGTCTTGTTTATTGATAAAGCTACCAAAGTATTTAAAGAAGAATAAACTAAGTTTTTTAAATGGAGAATTTAAATAAAATAAAAATTATTTATTGGGGTACTTCGTATTTTAGCGCGGAGATTTTAACATCTTTAATTGATGGTGGTTTTAAACCCATAGGAATCGTGACTCAAATAGACAAGCCGGCTGGTAGGGGTTCAAAATTGAAGTCGCCTGAGGTAAAAGCGATTGCTGATAGATTATCAATCCCCTGTTTTCAGCCGGAGAAATTGAAAGACCCAATATTTATCAAACAAATTAAAGAATTATCCCCTGATTTATTTGTGGTGGTTTCTTATGGAAAAATTATTCCTAAAGAGGTTTTGGATATTCCTTCATTGGGAACTATTAATGTACATCCGTCTTATTTACCGCGTTGGCGAGGTCCCTCACCTATTCAATCCGCAATTTTAAATGGAGATAAAGAAATCGGCACAACTATTATGTTGTTAGATGAAGAAATGGATCATGGTCCAATTTTAGCCAATTTAAAAATTAATGATGATGTCTCTAATTTAAGTTATAAAGATTTGGAAAAAATTTTAATAAAAGAAAGTTCTAAGTTATTATT
>CAZRVJ010000061.1:0-3280 GCA_964603535.1 uncultured Candidatus Saccharibacteria bacterium | reverse complement strand
TTACAATTGTTTCGTTGTTCGTTTTTTTGGGCTTCTGGTTTGGGATTTGAAACTTTTTATATTATTGGATATTTTTTCGGGCTTCTGGTTTGGAGTTTGGGACTTTATATAAGTATCGGGCTTTTATTTTCTAATAAATAAAAGAGAACGCCATGCTGTTTTTGCGCCTTATTTTTTACCCGCATTCGCCTCTAATAGCGAAGGCGGATTAGTTTATTTTAAACATTTCAAATCTATATTCAAATTGAATAAAGTGTGGATAAACATCTATTTTTTCTACCTTTTCACTCGTGTCATCCTCTATATAAAATAACGACTGTAATCCTAAAAAGTTACGCTAGAAGCCAAATCTACTACATTATAATACATAATCAACAAAAAAGCAATCCCGCGCCTTTTGTGGATTAATCGCCGTTGGCGACAAAAACGATAGTTATATCCACAAAAGATGCGGGGTTAGTATATCTCCCAAGTGGCAGTAACCATAATAATCGTCAATAAAACAGCCACTAAAGCCAATTCCGGCAAAAAAATCCTCCAGCTGAAAAGTTTCTTATAGAATAATAATGATACTTCTCTAATAATAAAGAACGCAGCTAGCCAAATTCCAGCCAAACTAAGAAAATTAATGGGTAAAAAGCTTAAAATCCAAGCCAATTCCACCAAAACTACAGACGCCACCACGCTAAAAGCAATGGGTCTTGAGGCAAAGTCAGTAGGAGAATGAATCTCTGTCACTTTTATTTCCAATCCCCCATCAATCTGCTTTTCTTCTTCTTGAGTCTCACTGAAAATTGATTGTTTTTCAAAAATAGAAAACATTTTTCTATCGCTTTCCATCAAAACCGCAACGCCCATAAATAAAATTATCTCTTTCCAAAAAAATCCTTCAAAAAAATCAGCATGAAAGAAAACAAACGCCATCATCGCGGAAGTTATCAAAGGAATAATTTGAAAGGCTGATGATTGACGATTGCTTTGAGAATAAACTTTTAGAAAAACATTAAAAGCAAAAGACAAAGCAATTAAATATATTTGATTAAACGGAAAACTAAAATCAATGATCCGATACAAATAAAAACTCAACAACAAAAACAAAACGGGAACAATTAATATCTTGGAATAACTATATTCTTCTTTAGCTCTCGCTCTCAAAGCGAAATAAGAAAAAATGGACAAAACTAACAACCAGAACCAAGAGGTGTTAAAAAATAAATATAGTTCAGATAATACGAAAAAAGTAACTGATAAGATATACATAAATTAAATCTCAATAATCAATGTCCGATAAAATCCCAAGATCCAAACCCGAATTCAGAAAAAATTTTCAAACCCCAATTTACAATTGTTTCATTGGATATTTTTTCGGGTTTCATGTTTGGGATTTGAAGCTTTTTATATTATAGGATGTTTTTTCGGACTTCTGGTTTGAAATTTTAAAATTAAACACTCTACTTTCTAACTTTTATCTTTGCTTTTGTCGCCTCTTCAAAAATAACTTCTTCTTTTCTAGCTTTGATGATAAGCTTTTCTCCTTGTTTGATTTCTCCGGCTACAATCTTTTGAGCCAAAGAATCCAAAATTGATTTTTGAATCAAACGTTTCAATTCGCGCGCTCCATATTCGGAACTATATCCGTTTTTAATTAAATAGTCTTTAGCGGATTGATCCAATTCAATATTAATCCCTTTGCTGTTCAATCTCTTTTGCAACAAAGCTATTTGTAAATCGGCGATAGAAGCAATATCTTCTTTGCTTAATGAATCAAAAATAATAATTTCATCAATACGATTCAAAAATTCCGGTTTGAAATTTTCTTTCAAGGAACTTCTGATTTTTTTCTTTACATCTTCAGCATTATTTTTTGCTTTCTCTTCACCTTCGTAAATTTGGAAGCCCAATTCAGACATTTCTTTTACGTAATGACTGCCGGCATTAGAAGTCATAATAATAATTGTATTTTTGAAGTTTACTTTTCTACCTTTGGCATCGGTCAAATGACCGTTGTCCAAAATTTGAAGTAAAATATTAAAGACTTCCGGATGAGCCTTTTCTACTTCATCAAACAAAACCAAACTATACGGACGATGACGCACCATTTCTGTTAATTGTCCTCCCTCTTCAAAGCCAACATATCCCGGAGGAGAACCAATCATTTTAGAAACAGCATGACGCTCCATATATTCGGACATATCTACGCGAATCATAGCCTTCTCATCATTAAACATAAATTCAGCCAAGGCTTTGGCTAATTCAGTTTTACCTACACCAGTTGGCCCTAAGAACATAAAGGAACCAATAGGACGATTCTCTTCAGAGATACCAGCTCTAGCGCGTCTAATAGCATTGGACACGGCCTTAATTGCCTCTTTCTGACCAATAACTCTGGATCCCAAAATCTTTTCCATATCTACCAACTTTTTAATTTCACTCTCCAACATTTTAGTTACAGGAATACCAGTCCAACGAGAAACAACCCGAGCGATATTTTCTTCGGACACTTCTTCTCTCTTTTTATTTTCCGTTCCCTGACGACCGGATTTTTTCTCCGCTTGTTCTAATTTCTTTTGCGCCTCAGGAATATCTCCATAAATAATTTTTGCCGCCTTTTCCAAATTGCCTTGATACTCGGCCATTTCTGCTTCTTGTTTTAATTGCTCAATCTTTTTTCTTAAATCATTAGCGCTGCTGGATTCTTTTTTTGCTTTTTGCCAATCTTTCAAAAAGTTTTCGTAATCATTTTTTATTTTTTTCAAATCTTGTTCTACTTTTTTCAAGCGAGCTTTAGCTCCACTCTCTTCTTCTCTTTTGAGAGCTTCTTTTTCAATTTCCAAATTAATCATTTTCCTTTTCGCTTCTTCAATAGCCGGTGGCAAACTATCCAAATCCAAACGCAAAGCGGAAGCCGCTTCATCAATCAAGTCAACGGCCTTATCGGGCAAAAATCTATCGGAAATATAACGGGCAGAAAGATTGACCGCTGCTACAATAGCGCTGTCATTAATTCTAAGACCGTGATGCATTTCATATCGTTCTTTCAATCCACGCAAAATAGCGATGCTATCTTCCAAAGACGGCTCTTCTACTAACACTGGTTGGAATCTTCTTTCCAATGCCGCATCTTTTTCAATGTGGCGTTGAAATTCTTTCAAAGTAGTAGCGCCGATGGCTCGCAATTCTCCACGCGCCAATGGCGGTTTCAAAACATTAGAAGCATCAATCGCTCCTTCGGCTGCGCCGGCTCCAACAATAGTATGTATTTCATCTATAAATAAAATAT
>CAZRVJ010000060.1:0-3415 GCA_964603535.1 uncultured Candidatus Saccharibacteria bacterium | reverse complement strand
AATTTCCTTTTAAGAAAAAGCTTTATTGGTTTTTTACAATTTTAGAAGGAGCACATTCTTGGGCGACAAACTCTTTGATAATTTTCTTGTTGGGTTGGTTGCCGTTAACTTTAGGTGGAGCACAATTTAATTCAATGCTTTTATCTTTCAGTTTGCCGATTATTACCAGATATATTATGACAATGGCTTCTGTGGGCATCGTAACCTCGGCAATTATGAGTTTTTCTTTTCTCCCTCCGAAGCCGGTGCATTATGGGCGTTGGCGTTATATTCTCTTTTTCTTACAGTGGGTCTTAATGCCTTTAAATCTAATCTTCTTCGGTTCTTTCCCGGCTTTTGAGGCGCAAACGCGTTTAATGTTGGGTAAGTATATGGGTTTTTGGGTGACACCAAAGCATAGAAAGAAAATAGATGACGCTGAAGATAAAATACAGGTTAAGTAATAAATATAATTTGTGTTTTTTGCAACTAATATTTTGCGTTTTAATTTTTGATGTAATATAATAAGTAAGTCGTAATTAATATTTATTAAAATATGGAACAACAACAAGAACAAAAGAAGAAAAAAGATTTATTTTTGCCTATTTCCATTGTAGTTGCTGCTTTAGTGATTGGTGGAGCGGTAATTTATTCCAATGGTTTGAAATCAACAGGCAAGAGCGGAGCTACTCCGACACCATCAGGTGAAGTCGTAAAGATGGATCTCGTATCCGAAGATAAAGTTTTGGGACAATCCAATGCTGGTCTTACAATGTTTGAATTCAGCGATTATGAATGCCCCTATTGCGCTAAATTTCATAAATTAACTCGTCCGGAAATCATTACTAATTATGTTGATACCGGAAAGATGAAGACTGTCTTCCGCGCCATGCCGTTTCATTCTAATTCTTTGATGGACACTCAGGCTATTTGGTGCGCTGGTAAACAAGATAAATATTGGGAAATGCATGACTTAGTCTTTAACAAAAAAGACTCTGGAGAAACTCTTACTGCCACATCTTTGGCAACTTATGCCGGAAGCTTGGGTTTAAATAAAACTGCGTTTTCCGAATGTTTAACCGCTAATAAAGATGAAGCAAGAATTAATGAGATTGCTACTCTCGCGCAAAATGCCGGAATTTTAGCTACTCCTATTACTTTGATAGCTAAAGATTTGCCTATTGAATTGGATGCTCAATATATTATTGCTCAATTACAAAGTTCAGTCTCAGTAATTAATATTAATAATGGAGTAATCATTATTGGCGCGCAGCCTTATTCTGTTTATCAAACAGAAATTGATAAATTGTTGAAATAAATCATATGCAAATAAAAGTTTATTCAACTCCAAACTGCCCATATTGCGTGATGGCTAAGGATTTTTTCAAGGCTCAAGGATTGGAATATCAAGATGTGAATGTAGCTGAAGACCAGAATGCCTTTCAAGAAATGATTCAAAAATCCGGTCAAATGGGCGTGCCGGTAATAGATATTGATGGCAATATTGTTATGGGTTTTAACCGCCCAGAGATAGAAAAGCTTATCAAATAAGGATTATTGGTTCTATTGGATTGTTTTAAAATCTCCTTGCTTGTCGGGGAGATTTTTATTTGGTATAATTTGGTTGAATTAAAGGCAATAGGGATTTATTAATTTAATAAATGGCTAAACAAAGCAAAATCATAGCATATTTAAAATTTCCAGAAATGCGTATTTTTTGGATTATTTTTGTTTCGCTTTTCCTTTTGTCTATTGCCAGTTTCTATTTCGTGGATGCTACTTGGGGAGTGGTGACATTAATGGCCGCGCTGGTTGTTTCTGCCGCATCTTTTTTTATAAGTTTGAAATCAGCTCGCGCTCGTTTCAATTTAATTAACGAACGCAATCAGATTCAATTAATTATCGCTAATTTTACCGATGCCATTGTGGCTTACGATGAAAGTTTTAAAATTACCAATTTTAATAAAGTAGCCGAAGAATTATTTCGTTTAAAGCAGGAAGATGTTTTAGGAAAAATCGCTTCTCCCGAATGGGCCAAAAATTCCGATACCGCAATTTTGACTAGAGTACTTTTCCCGAGTTTGGCGCCTTCTATGACTTGGCGCAGTGAGCCGAATGTCTATCCTCAATTGGTAGACATTACTTTTGTGGAACCGCATTTGGAATTAAGCGTAACTACTGTGCGCATTATTAATCCTTTAGGGCAAATTTCCGGATTTTTCAAAATTATAAAAGATAAAACTAGAGAGCAGGAATTAATCGCGGCTAAGTCTGAGTTTTTAACTGTGGCTGCTCATCAATTGCGTACTCCACTTTCCGGTATTAAATGGACTTTTGAATCTTTAATTAATGGAGATTTTGGGGCGGTTAATGATCAGCAAAAAGAAATTTTAAATAATGGATTGGTGGCGGCGGAAAAAGTTTCTAAAACGGCTAATGATTTGTTGGATACTTCAAATATTGAATCCGGCAAATTTGGTTATGAATTTGTAGAGAGTGATATCGTTGATTTGGTTAATAAGATGATAGAGGAGTATAGTCCACTTATTAAACAGCATAATATTAAAATGTATTTGGAATATCCGTCTGATGGCGTGCCGAAATTTAAATTTGATCCGATGAGAATTAGACTAGTTTTTCAAAATTTAATTGAGAATGCCATACGTTATAATGTAGAGAACGGCGAAATAATAATTACTTTAGTGAAAAAAGAGCCATTTTTGGAAGTTTCGGTGCGTGATACCGGTATTGGTATCCCGAAAGAAGAATTGCCGAAGTTGTTTTCTAAATTTTTCCGCGCTGCCAATGTTTTAAAATACGAAACAGAGGGCACGGGCTTAGGACTTTATATCGTAAAGAATATAGTAGAAGCTCATGGTGGCAAAGTTTGGGTAGAGTCTATTGAAAACAGGGGAACGACCTTCTTTTTCACTTTGCCCATGGCTGAGGGCTTGATTGCTCGCAGAAAATTTGTTTCCAAATAAAAAATTAGGATTTTCCCTTATTTGCTTGAGAAACAGAGTCTGCTTGATTTTTGTTTGTATTTGTGCTATAATTATATTAGACTTTTAAAAGGAGGAAATGATGAAAAAATTCTTTTTGAATTTTTTTGAAATTTGTTTTTTTTCTTTTTCAGGGTATTGTTTTGGGAATTTTTTATTTGTTTCTCCTCATAAAATAATTTTTTTATATTTGGGGCTGCTTCCATTCTTGTGGGAATGGTGGCAGTCTAGGAGGAGCTGTGCCCGATAAAACATCGGGTACAGTTCAAGCGGGTCCGATAATCGGATCCGCTTTTTATTTAATACAGCAAGTGAAACATTTTATTAAAAATTTAATTATTGCTTTAGCAGTTTTGTTTGGTATTAGCATAGTTTTTCTTCTTTAAAATGAATGTTAGTTGACTTTTGTGTCAAGTTAGTATATAATAAAAACA
>CAZRVJ010000059.1:0-3426 GCA_964603535.1 uncultured Candidatus Saccharibacteria bacterium | reverse complement strand
GTTTTACTTTTGGATGTAACTCCATTGTCTTTAGGTTTGGAAACTTTGGGAGGAGTCTTCACAAAAATTATTGAAAAAAATACTACTGTGCCAACCTCTAAGAAACAAGTATTTTCTACCGCTTCTGATAATCAGACTTCAGTAGAAATTCATGTGTTGCAAGGAGAAAGAGAAATGGCCTCTGATAATAAAACTCTTGGTAGATTTATTTTGGATGGTATCCCACCAGCTCCGAGAGGCATACCACAAGT
Source organism: uncultured Candidatus Saccharibacteria bacterium (assembly GCA_964603535.1). Lineage (GTDB taxonomy): Bacteria > Patescibacteriota > Minisyncoccia > UBA6257 > JAAZHW01 > DAONDV01. Next base: position 3,175 of record CAZRVJ010000059.1, on the reverse strand, counting down.
AGAGGTAGTATTTGATATTGATGCTAACGGTATTGTAAATGTTACTGCCAGTGATAAAGCTACTGGTAAGAAACAAACAGTACACATTGAAGCTTCAACTGGTCTTTCTAAGGAAGAAATTGAAAAGATGAAAAAAGACGCGGAGATTCACGCTAACGAAGATAAGAATAAAAAAGAATCAGTGGAAGTAAGAAATCAAGCAGAAAATTTAGTTTATTTAGCGGAGAAAACTTTGCGTGAAGCCGGAGACAAAGCTTCCGCTGAAGAAAGAAAAGAAGTGGAAAATAAAATAGCTGATGTGAAGAATGCTTTGTCCGGTACTGATAATAAAGTTATTAAAGAAACAACTGAAAAATTATCTTTGGAGATTTCCAAAATCGGTGCTAAAATGTATCAAGGTCCAGAAAATGGTCAGAATCCATCCGATGCTAATCAAGCAAAACAAGCAGATAACGAAAAGCAGGATGATTCAAAGCCAAAGGATGTCGACTTTGAAGAAAAACAATAATCGTTTATGGTAAAACTTTCTCTCGTCAATGAGGAAAACGGTGTAAAAAGTTATTATTGGTTAAAAACTTTAATTTTAACGGCTATCGTAGCTATTCTTGGTCTTGTTTTAGGATTTTCTATAGCTAAAATTTTTAGCCATCAAAATATATTGGGGCTTTCTGGGTATTATCCTATGGCAATCTCTGCCTTATTATTTGTGTCGCTTTTCTCTTTAGAAAGCATATTCGGCGAGAACTCCAGAGTATTTTATGCTGTTGGTGAGGCCGTGTTTGTAATGGCAGGCTATCTATTAGGACGAGGAAGTTTTTCTTTGGGCTTGGGAGAGTTGGTTCTGTTGGCGGTTTTAGTTGGTTTTTTCATTTGGGGTCGTCTTGCTATTTTCAAAAATGAGGAAGACGCGATGAAAATTCGCATACAAAAAATAATTAAACGCGGAGTTTCTTTAGTGCTCACTGGTTTAATTCTTTTCTGGAGCATTGGCTTCGGTTTGACTATCTGGGAAAATCCCAACAGCGAATTTTTCATTAGCCCTAAGGGATTGGAAAAAGTTTTGAATTCCAGTAATTTCTTGGTTCATTTCTATTTGCCGAGTTTCACCTGGAGTATGACTGTTGATGATTTTATGAATGATTTATCGGAGAAGACGGTTGATGCTACTTTGGAAAAAACTTTTGGAAATAAAATTCAACAAGAGACTAGTGGAAACATAGATGTCATTAATAAACAAAGAGCAATATTGTTGAATGAAAGCTCTTCCACTTTAAGACAAAAATTTTCTGAAATATTAAATAGTTCGTTGACAGGGAAAGAAAGTTTAGCCGAAGTTTCTTATCAGTGGTTGTTTGGTAAATTCCAATCCATTCCTCAAAATATGAGAGATTATTTATTGGTGGCTTTAATGTTGGTTTTGTTTATTACTTTGAAAATATTTGCTCCGTTATTTTCTCTAGTTATAAGATTTTTCACTTTTTTGGTTTATGAAGTTTTTATGGCTTTAGGTTTTGCTCATATGAGTTATGAAGCTAAGAGCAAGGAGAATGTTATTATTCCGTAATATATGGCTAAGGATTTTTATGAAGTCTTGGGCGTTTCCAAAAACGCTTCTGAAGATGAGTTAAAAAAAGCATATCGTCAATTGGCGCATAAATATCATCCTGATAAGCAAGGCGGAGATGAAGCGAAGTTTAAGGAAATTAATGAAGCTTATCAGGTGCTTTCCGATAAAAACAAGCGACAACAATACGATCAATATGGTCAAACTTTTTCCGGTGGCAATGGCGCTCCCGGAGGTTTTGGTGGTTTTGATTTTAATCAGGGTTTCCCTGGCGGCTTTGAATTTAATTTTGGCGGCGATTCTGGTTTGGGCGATATTTTTGAAGGTATTTTTGGCGGTGGTATGGGTGGCAGAAAAAAAGGAAAAACAGCAGTTCGTTCCGGTTCTGATATTAGATTTATAATGGATATTGATTTAGAAGAATCTTATGCTGGTGTTCAAAAAGAAATCAGTTATGAAACTTTTGTAAAATGTGAGACTTGTGGCGGTTTAGGCAATGAGAAAGGTTCTAGTTTTAAAACTTGTGAAAAATGTAGTGGACACGGAGAAATTAAGGAAATAAAACAAAGTTTCTTTGGCGCTTTTGCCACGACGAAGCAATGTCCTAATTGTTTCGGTGAAGGAAAGATTGCCGAAAAGGCATGTAAAGAATGTCATGGTCGGGGAAGAACCAAATCTAAAAAGAAAGTTTTTATTACTATTCAACCGGGTATTAGTGACGGACAAATTATTAGAGTAGCTGGAGCGGGAGAAGACGGAGAAAGGGGAAGTCAGAGCGGCGATTTATATGTGGAAGTTAATGTTAAACCACATAAACATCTTAAACGCCAAGGAGCAGATTTGATTACGGAAATAAAAATTTCAGTGAGCCAGATTATTTTGGGAGCGGAAATTGAAATAGAAACTTTAGCTAATAAAAAAATCATCATAAAAGTTCCGTCTGGTACAGAAGTCGGACAAGTTTTGCGCGTTAAGGGTAAGGGGATGCCGAATTTTGGCCGTTCCGGCTTCGGTGATTTATTGGTAAAAGTTAATGTTACCATTCCTAAGAGAGTTTCCGGCAAAGCGGAAAAACTCTTAAAAGAATTAGAACAAGAATTGAAATAAAAAATAGTCCGCCAACGGCGGCCTGTTTTTTTATTTGTTGACTTTTTTGATTGAAAAGAGCATAATAAAAAAAGAATAAAAATTCATTTTCCAAGGTCCGCCTGTAAAGGCGAGACAAAAGGAGGGGAGAATGAAGTACTTTAAAAACATTTTCGCGGTTGTTATGGTAATATTAATGCTAACAATATTAGTGATTTTATGCACCATTTGTTTCAGAATGTTATCAACAATATCAGGGCAAGCGTTCAATGCCAATGTAATTCACGAGGAGGTTCCTAATTATACCTCTTGTGATGTTTACTTTAGTTGGGTTGTACGATATGCCAATGTGGGCGATGAAAAAAAATATACTTTATTTATTGATTTTGGTGACGGGAATACCGACACTAGAGATTTGATAATGCTTGTCAACAGAGTCCGTATTGAAAGCGATGTTGGTAGAATGTTTTATTCCTACCATTTAAATCCTGGAGAGTCTAGGGTGATGAATGTAACTTTTAAGTG
>CAZRVJ010000058.1:0-3455 GCA_964603535.1 uncultured Candidatus Saccharibacteria bacterium | reverse complement strand
ACAGCAGTCTTTCTAAAAAGGTTACTTGAAGCGGAGGTTTCCGTCAAGCTCTTCTCTCTTATCCTTATCTTCTTTGTGATGACGATCGGTCTGTGTGTTATCATACATGAGCTGACAAAGTTCGTAAAGGTCTTTTGTGAAAGGGATCTCTTTAGGAGGAAAGGTCTCAGCTACCCAGATAATATAACCAGGATCTTTTTGAGCTACTGCAAGAGGAGTCTCTCCTTTGTATTTACCAAAAGCGAGTGGATGCTCATCTACGTCTCTAGTTAGAAGAGAACTGAAAGAGACAGCAGGAATACGACGTGGCTTAGGCATTATCTTACCTCTCTCAGGAGTGCGTTGTTAAGAGCTGTCATGGCTTCGTGTGCTTTGATGATTGCGGCTTTGTGTTCTTCGAAGGCTTTCAGTTTGAGATATTCGTAGTAGTAGAGATTGGCTTTAAGAGACGCGATTGAGAGCGTTTCTTTTGGAATATTTCTAAGAGCACATTCCGTTTGCAGGTGCTTAGATTCTTCTTTGAATGATAGCATCACTTGTACTCCTTCATATTGCCCCAGCTCTGACCAAGCTTGTAGTCTGCTGGGATCTTCAGCATACGCTTGTGAATCTCAATAGGATTGTCCATACAATGAAGAATGGTAGGCACAAAGTCTATGCCAGCATCTTTCTTGAATTGCTGAAGAGCTGAGTCATGGATCTGAGCTTTCATTCGTAGAATTTTCGGATTCGCCTTCTGTAGTTTCCAAATCTTCCAGAAGCCACGATTGAGAACTGCGCCGGTGAGATGCTGAGGACCATGGGCAACAGCTGAGGAGAAGATCTGATATTTCTTGTCGATATCTCCGAAGAAGTAACGAGTATGACCACTCGGACTCTTAAGCAGATGGGTGGTTCTGACTTCGTTCTTAACCTCAGCATACCACATCCTTACTCTGTAGAATGGTTTGTGATAGGCTTCGAGAAGAGATTCTGCAAAGCCCTTGATTGAGAGTTCTCCTGGCTTAGGCTTACTGGAAAGGATTACCTTCACGCCAAGAACTTCTGCACCAACCATGAGATTAGATACACCAGCATTCTCAATGAAGGTTACTGCTCCCATCATATAGTTAGTACCGTGAACGATCTTCTTCAAGACGGCGTTACGAAATGCTTTGCTTACTTTCTCGTAGGGAATGCCGAAGAAAAGAGTCCCCAAAGAAGTGTAGAAGTCTCTTCCCGGGGTTTCAAGGGCTTGCATAAGCGCGAGGTCTTGAGAAAGATAAGCAGTTCCTCTTGCGTCAGATTGGGATTGGTCAGCTTCCATGAGCTCCCAGCCTTCCTCTGCAACAAGCATTCCTTTTGCATATGGGGGGATATTCTGTACCTGAGTACCACACCAATGGCTTGAGCTGGTACATGCCATCCTGTTAGTGTCGGTTCCAAATGGATTAAGCGCCCAGAGGAGTCTACCATTCTTAAGGCTGAAATCGAAATAAGTCCCAATTGCTTTTTGCTGCTCCCTGTAGGAGATAATAGCGTCCGTAAGTCTGAGCAAGAGAGGATGCTGCTCTCCGACTGCTTTGAGATTCTTTTCATCTGTACCTCTCGTAATCTTGGTTTTCTTCTTAGTCTTAGGATCTTTCTTCCAGCCTATCTTGGGATCAGTTGCACCAAAGATGTCATAGATTAGGACAGCTACTTGCTGCCAGCTACCGGGATTGAAGGTCTGATTGTGAGCCATTGTCCTCAAGCGCTGCAATGCAGCTTGCTGAACTGCTACCGCTTTCTCTCGCAGTGAATTTCTAACTTGAAGATCAACTTGGAATCCTTCAAAGTTACAATAGAGACTGGGATAGACCATCGGAAATTGCTTAGCATAATTCTGCCTAGCGTAGGGAGGAAGTTTTCGAAGCTGCTCGATGCAGATTCTGAGGGTGTAGAATCCATCTTTTGCATTATATGTCCAGTATGAGTTGATATCTTTCCTCTTGCTGCTCTCTTCAGCTTCTTGCTTCCATTGGATGTAGTCTGGAAGATAGATGCTGGCTACAAAGTCAAGAGTCTTAGGAAGAGAAGAGAATTCAGAATGAGCCAGAGCCATAGTATCGAGGGTCCAATGTCTTGGCTCAGCATGGTAGCAGATACTATGGGTGCTATCGTACATACCATTGTGCATAACTTTCGGAATAGGGAGTGCATTGATTCTCCTAAGCAGGAGGATGGCTTCAGCATAACTTACTTCGTCTTGCCAATGAGTTACTCCGAAGTCAATGAAAGGAAGAACAAAGCTCTTCATCTGCCCGTTCTTGTGAAGGCCGCAGTAGGTAGCACAGGTGATGAGAGTCTGCCCTGCCTCTGGCATCTGTGTTGTTATAGGAAAGTCCTTGTCGTCTTTGTCAGTTCCTCCTACTGTGTAGGTCTCTATGTCATAGGCTATCAGGACACAAGAGGACAGGAAAGAATAGGCTTCCTCAAAGTCAAAGACATTCTCAAGAGTCTTGTAGGAGAAGGGAACAGGAGGAATCTTCGCAGTTTTGAGCTTGTCTATATCCAAGCCGAGAAGCCAGCTACCATGATCTATGGTCTGGGTATGGGTGAGAGAGTTACAGACTACGACAGGGACTTCGTAGCGTAAAACACTACCTCTGTAGGCGTCAAGGGTAGGCTTCTCTCCGGGAACGAGATTGGCTAGGGTGAAAGGATTGCAACAGAGGATAGCTTCGGCTTTAATAGCAGTAGCCTTTGCCATCAGAGTTCCTATCTCCAGTGTAGCAAAGGTAGCGATTGCTTCTATGCCTTTATTGCGAAGCTGCCACTGCAAGATACCAAGGAAGCCTTGTTCATTCTTGTCGTAATTGACCAGGATACGCATTTCTATTTCTCCTCTTGATAATAAGAAAAGAGCCTACCCTTGTGAGGTAAGCCCTAGTCTTATTACGCTTCCTTGTTAGGAAGCTGCAGGCGGGACTACACGGAGATTGACATTCTCGTAATCCTGCCCGTTGTCACCCTTGCTGGTACGAATGGTGATACGTGCTTGGAAGACGGTTCCCTTGACAGAAGCCATCATCTCTCCCAGAGAAACTCCGGTAAGATCAGATGCGTTCATCACTTCCCGGATACGCTTCTTGAAGTAGGACAGCCCTTCTTCTGTTGCTTGGAAGGTCTCCGAGAACATGCTGCCATCAGGAACAGGCGGCTCCTTGTCAGATGCCAGTTGGACAGTCTGAGCCACGGCGTAGAGGATCTTGAGACGCTGCTTCTCTACGTCCGGCTCCTTCTTCGTCTTGTACTTGTCAACCTTGGTTTCTTTGCACTCCAGAATATAGAGTCCAGGAGGCGGGTTGCTAAAGTCAGGAGCTTCTGGGATGTTATCCAGAGAAGCGTCCATCATAGCGCCGAGATCCAGAGTTTCTTTCTTGCTTGCGTCAGGTGCGTTCATGATTCTATTTCCTTTGTTAAGAGATTGAGAT
>CAZRVJ010000057.1:579-3485 GCA_964603535.1 uncultured Candidatus Saccharibacteria bacterium | reverse complement strand
CAAGATGCTAAGAAAATAATTGAAAAATGTTTATTGGCTGCTAAAGCTAGAAAAGCTGCTAAAGCTGCTAAAGAAACTGTTTTAAGAAAAGGCATTTTAGAAGGTCTTACTTTACCCGGTAAACTTACTGATTGTTCTTCTCGTCATCCTGAAGAATCAGAATTGTTTATCGTAGAGGGAGACTCAGCCGGCGGCTCTGCTAAACAAGGAAGAAATCGTCAGTTCCAAGCTATTTTACCTTTGAGAGGAAAGATTTTGAATGTAGAAAAATCTCGTTTGAGTAAAATTATTGAAAATAGAGAAGTAAAATCTTTGATTATTGCTTTGGGTACAGCCGTGGCTGAAGCGTTTGATATAACAAAACTTCGTTATTACAAAATTATTTTAATGACTGATGCCGATGTGGACGGTGCTCATATTCGTTCTTTGCTTTTGACTTTATTCTTCCGATTTTTGCCGGAGGTAATTCAACAGGGTCATTTGTATATTGCTCAGCCGCCTTTGTATCGTATTCAAAAAGGAAAGGAGATTCAGTATGCTTATGATGACAACGAGAAAGAGGCTTTGGTCAAAAAAATAACTGCAGGAAAAGAAGGAAACATTTATATTCAGAGATATAAGGGTTTAGGAGAAATGAATCCAGATCAATTGTGGGATACCACTATGGACCCGGCTAAGAGAGTCTTAAAAGTTGTTACGATAGACGATGCCGAAAAGGCTGATAAAATGTTTGATGCTTTAATGGGCGACATCGTAGAACCCAGACGTCATTTCATTCAAGCGCGCGCTAAGGCCGTTCGTAATCTTGACATTTAGTTAATAAATTATTAATCTAATACAATATACGTATGACTAGTAAAATTGTTAATTTTTTAAAGGAAGTGAAATTGGAATTTCGACATGTTAATTGGCTTTCCAAAAGCCAGGTTATTCAATATACATTAATTGTAATTGGAATGTCTTTGGGAGTGTCTTTATTGTTGGGATTCTTTGATTTTGTCTTCAATTATATTTTTGTTAAATTCGTAATTTAATTATGACTAAACAACAAGATTCGCAACAAAAAGAATGGTACGCTATTCATACTTATTCTGGTTATGAAGACGCAGTGGCCCGCTATTTGAAGCAAAGGGTGGAATCTTTGGACATGCAAGATAAGATATTTAATGTTTTGGTCCCGAAAGAAAAGAAGATAAAAATAAAAAGCGGTAAGCGTTATACTGTAGAAGAAAAAGTTTATCCTGGTTATGTATTGGTAGAAATGATTTTAAGTGATGATTCTTGGTATGTGGTAAGAAACACTCCGCGCGTTACCGGATTTATCGGAGCTGATTCTACTAAACCGGAACCGTTATCCGAAAAAGAGCTTTCCGAAATAATGAAGCGCACTGGCATTGAAGAGCCTAAATATAAAGTAGACTTGAAGACAGGCGATGTGGTAAAAATTATTGATGGGCCTTTCAAAGATTTTGAAGGTAAAATTGATGAGATGGATGAAGAAACTGGAAAGGTTAAAGTATTCGTTTCCATCTTTGGTCGAGAAACTCCCGTGGAATTAGATTTTCTACAGATTAAAAAGATTTAATTAATTTATTATGTCAAAGAAAATAAAAGCACAAATCAAATTACAAATTGCCGCTGGCGCAGCTAATCCTGCTCCTCCGGTAGGTTCTATTTTAGGGCCTCATGGTATTAACTTGGGTGAGTTCTGCGCTAGATTTAATGATGCAACTAAAGCGCAAGCCGGAAGTATTATTCCTGCTGAGATCACTATCTATGAAGATAGAACTTATGAATTTAAGTTAAAAACTCCTCCAGCCTCTGACTTGTTAAGAAAAGCCGCTGGCATTACTAAGGGTTCAGGACAACCGAATAAAGCCAAGGTAGGAAAAGTAACAAAGGCTCAAATTAAAGAAATTGCCGAGAAAAAAATGTCTGATTTAAATGTAAATAGCTTAGAAGCTGCTATGCGTAGCATAGAAGGAACTGCTAAGAATATGGGCATTGAAGTTAAAGACTAAATTATTTAGCAAACCGCTTTATCTCTGATGAGATGAAGCGGTTTGCATTTTTACTCGTTTTTTTGTAGTATATTGGCAGAATATTAAAAAACAAAAGGAGGGTCAAATGAAAAATACTCATCCAGGGAAATTTGTTTTAATTGAGGGCTTAAATGGTGCCGGAAAAACAACTCAGGCGCAGCTTTTGGCTAAGTGGCTTCGGGATATTGGGGTAGTCGCGGAATGCAATCATGAACCTACGACTGAAAGGTTTGGCTACCTGATCAGAAAAATAATTGATAGAAAACCTTATATTCCTTTAGCCTATGAGTTGAGGGCCTGTGTTAATGGATTGTTGATAAAGAATGTTTTGGCACGGAGATTGAAGTATTCAGGATATCCTCTTAAAAAATCTTTTCTTGTGTTATTAAAAAGATCTTTGGAAAAATTGATTAATAAGGTTGAGCTAACCGAAGAAGAGCGACAGTCTATTTTTATTGCTGATAGACTTTATGACATTGCTCTAAATATCACTCCGAAATTGAGGTGTGGCGTTTCAATTATTCAAGATAGATATGATATTAGTAGCTATATTCATGGTATGGCCAGTGGGTTACCTTTTAATGTTTTGCAGAGATGGCATAAATTGTGCTTGGGAAGATATTATCTAGTTCCTGATTTGGTTATTTATTATTGGGCGCCTATGGATGTAGCCATGAGCAGAAACAATCAATCAGGAAAGATCATAGATATTTATGAAAAAAAGATTGAATTCTTGAAGAATATTGAACGAGCTGCTTTAGAACTTTTTCATATTCCTACTTTGGAGCCTTTTTTAAACAAAGGAGTTTATTGCAAAGGTAGTTTAAATATTTTTAAGTAGATTAGTTCACTTTGGTCCACTGC
>CAZRVJ010000057.1:0-569 GCA_964603535.1 uncultured Candidatus Saccharibacteria bacterium | reverse complement strand
ATTAACGCTGAAGGAACGAAGGAAGAGGTTTTTAAAATAACCAAGGATATTATTACAGATCATTTTAAGATGATTAATTAGTTTCAAAACCCCGCTATAATTAGCGGGGTTTTCTTTTTTACGGTTTTGGGGCGAGTTGTGTATTATTTGAAATTTCGCTATGCGGTATGTTAAAATGTATCTATGAAATATAAACCGACTATTGGCTTGGAAATACATATGGAATTGAAAACCAGAACTAAAATGTTCTGTGGTTGTTTGAATGACTCCGAAGAAAGAGAGCCAAATAAGAATACATGCCCGGTGTGCTTGGCTCATCCAGGCGCTTTGCCGGTGGCTAATTTTGATGCTATTAGATCTGTCTTGAAAATTGGTATGGCTTTGAATGGTAAAATTGCGGAGATTTCTAAATTTGATCGTAAAAATTATTTTTATCCTGATTTACCTAAAGCATATCAGATTTCTCAATATGATCAGCCATTTGTAGAAGGTGGCTATTTGGAAATTGATTTACCATTAGAAAGTGAAGGGGAGTTGCCTTTAAAGAAAAAAATTAGAATTACTAGAGT
>CAZRVJ010000056.1:1609-3695 GCA_964603535.1 uncultured Candidatus Saccharibacteria bacterium | reverse complement strand
TTCATTAAACCCAAGCGGAACGGGACAGAATTATAATATGGATAAAGATATTATGAATGCATAGACTCCGGACAATACCAATACAAATATTCCGAGAGTTGTTCAGGGTGATCCTTCTGGAAACTACTCCAAAGTATCAGATTTTTATGTAGAAAACGGATCTTACCTGAGACTGAAGAACCTTACAATAGGTTATTCACTACCTAAAGAGATTTACAGCAAAATCAATATAAACAGATTAAGAATTTATATGACGGCTAATAATCTGTTTACTATCACTAAATACAAAGGTTTTGATCCTGAAGTGGGGATGAATACTTATGGTGTAGACACAGGGAGGTATCCGCAGGCTCGTTCATTTATTTTCGGTGTAGAAATCGGGTTATACTTTTAAAAAGTAAAAAGATGAAATTGGCTAATATTGCCAATAAGAAGTTGGTTCTGACGATTTAATAAAATAATCAAATATGAAAGAAGAATATTTTTTCAGGCCAATAAAAGAAGAGATTGAAAAAAAGAAAGAGGTGGCTGAAGTAAAGCCGCTTACCGCCGAAGAGCATGAGGAGGTAGGGGAAAAGCCAATGACGCTAAAAGATCATTGGTTATCTTTGCGTCATTCAATTCAAGAAAAAATAACCTTTGAAAAACCAACGCAAGAGGAACAAGAAAGAACAAAATTATTAAATGAGCTTATTACTCCCGAATTGATGATGGAGTATAAGCAGATTTTGCAAGGTTTTAATGGAAAAACCAAGAAAACTGAGGATCATCAGCAAAGAGAGTTTATTGATGTTAATAATGAAGAATTTTCGGCAAATATTGAAAATTGGGTTGAAAATTTGATAGATGAAGTAAAAAGCAAAAGAGAAGTGGGTCTTGATGAAAACGATGTTGAGGAATTGCGCGCTCAGTGCTGGTTGTTTTTTGATTCTGTTGGTAATGTGATGAATACCAAATCTCTTGAAAAAGACATTGAGGAATTTTATAAAGATAAAACCGAAAAAGTTGATGAAAAAGAAGCAGTAAAACAAAAGTCAGAACTGACAGAGCAATTACAAAATCGTTATCCTTTAGATAAAATAGAGGTTGAAACTCTGGTTAATTTGATAAAATCAGAAAAAGACGAAAAAGAAAACTACTCGCCGAAAATTCTTGCTGAAACAATTGCTCGTCTTTGGGGAGAATATAAATTGGGCGAGAAAAAAGGAACAATAGCAAAAATTTCTCTTGGGTATTTGATGTCAAAGGGGGCTGAAAGCTTTGCGCCTTCGCTTTTTCAAAATATCATGGCGCAAGATAAATTTAATGTTGCCGTATTTTTGGAGTACTTTGGGCTGAATAAATTATCAAGAGTGATTGATGTAAAAACGGAAATTGAATTGGCAAAAGTGATGAATGAAATTGATCATCAAATTAATGAAAGAATAACTAATTCACTATTCTTTCAAGAATTTGAATTTATTCACGAAAAATCTTTAGGTGAAATTTATGCCACTTTAGAGAGGGGCAAGAGTGCGACAAAACAAATTTTACAGGATACAATCTCAAGATTTACTCCGACTTTGGCGGGGGTGGCGATGTCGCTTGCATTTTTAACCAAAATTAACCCCGCTCTTGGCGCGATTGGTGTCGGAAGTTTGCCGATGATGTATAAAATCGCTAAAAAACAAAACGAACAACTTTGGCCGATGTATGAAAAGGAAAGGCGAGAGGGTGAAAAAATTTCAACGCGTCTTGGTTCTATAAAAAGCGGGTTTGAAGAGGTAAAAACATCACCTGAAACTCCGGCAATCGCAACTCATGTTAAGGAGCAAATGGACATTAAAGATACTCTTTCTTTGCAGAGGTTTATTGAAGAAATAAAAAATCGTCTCAAGAGTGTAATTCCTTTTGACATCTCCACTATTGTCTCAGCTGGTGTTGGGGGAGCATTTCAAGAAGTAGGTCTAATTTCAGGCGGAGCTGTACTCTCCAATATTATTTATTCCGAACGATTAAATAGACCAGTTCAAGAATTAGTCAATCTTTATTTTAATAGATTTTCTCGTTGTGTTCAGGATATTCAAAGAATGGATGAGATTTTTGG
>CAZRVJ010000056.1:0-1599 GCA_964603535.1 uncultured Candidatus Saccharibacteria bacterium | reverse complement strand
TAAAGAATTTTGATATTTCCACTAAAAATTTGCGATATAAAAATATTTTACGAGGTGTTAACTTGGATATAAAGCAAGGCGAATTTGTAACGATTGCCGGAGCTTCTGGCGCTGGAAAATCAACCTTACTCCGAAATCTAGCCGGACTTTACAAAGCTGATGGTGGTGAAATAGAGATTGGTGGGGTAAAAAATGAACAAGTGAAAAAATATGGCAAAGAATCATTATACTCGGTAATGTCATATTGTAATCAAAACCCGCAAATTTTTGATGGGATGACTTTGCGAGAAAATTTATTATTGTGGTCCAAAGAGGAAGTTAATGACGAGGAAATCAAAAAAGTATTATTTGATTTACATTTGGATAAATTCGCTGATAAACTTGATGAAGATGCTAAACATTTATCAGGAGGTGAAAAGGTTAGACTTGGAGTTGCAAGAACTTTGATTAAGGGCGCGAAAATTATGTTGCTTGATGAGCCGACTGCGAGTCTTGATTCACAATCCGCTACTGAAGTTAGAAAAATTATTAGTGAGATAAGTGAAAAATATTCAGATACGACAATTATTTGTGTTTCACACGATGAGGAGCTAATTAAGACAAGTAGACGATTGGTAAATATGGCGGATTTACAAAAATAATTTTTAAGTGGTATGCCAATTTTTGACTGACGCCTTTGCCGCTTAAAAGGAAAAAGTTAAAATCCTGCCCCTTCCGCCAAGACAATTTTAATTTATGAAAAGTTTTGAAAACAAATTAAAATCAGAAAATAATAGCCCTGAGACATCACAGGAGAAAATTGCTATGATTGAACAAAGGCTTGATGTTAAATATTCGGAGGAAGAAAAAGAAAGCTTTGATCAATGGCTGTCTCAGGTTCCAGAAAGTTCTTTGCAAAAACCAATAACTATTACAAATGTTGATGACGTAGCGCTTTTTTTACCAGAAGTGCCTAATTATAAGGAGGATAAAGTCAATTTATTTTTTACAAAAGAAAAATTTACACAAGAAGAATTGCAAGAAATTTTAGAGAAATTTTCTAAAACAAATCCATCTTTTGAAATATCATTAGTGAGACACGATGACAATGTCATTTCAGTCGGCTTCGGAAGCAAAGTAAGAAATAGCAGCACCATTTTATCTGGAGAATATTTCGGGCATTATCATCCAACTCAAATTAAATTAGAAAATTCAGAAAATTTGCCACATTGTTTTGTTATGGGATTAATGCCGAGCGCAGGAGATGTAAAGGGTTTTTTGAGGCATGCTGAATCAGTAAAAGAGGGGACAAGAATTTTTTCAAAAAATGGTTATATATTGATTAAGCCAACGGCGGAAATAAAGGATTCTAGTCAAGCAATAGAAAGTTTTAGTCAAAGCTATTTTGATTTATTTCTTGGATTAAACAGGTTTGATTTTAAATCAGACAATGAAGTGATAAAATATTTTAAAGAGAAATTTGGTTTTGATGTTGATTTCCATTATTTTAATCAAGTAAAAACGGAAAACGATAGCATATAAAAAATAATCATATAAGATGTTATTTTTGCATTTTCTTTGTTGCAAAAATATTGATTTTGTGTTATTAAAACAATAGCT
>CAZRVJ010000055.1:0-3791 GCA_964603535.1 uncultured Candidatus Saccharibacteria bacterium | reverse complement strand
ACGCATGGTAATTTTTGTTTCCGGCCAGCCTAAAGCTTCAAAGTGATGATGAATAGGCGCTGAAAGAAATACTTTTTTGTGTCTTATTTTTTTGCTTAAAACTTGAATAATAACTGATAACGATTCTAAAACCAAGATAAATCCGAAAAATGGTAATAGCAAGGCGGTATTAGTGAGCATTACTATAACTCCCAATGTGATACCTAAAGCCATAGATCCGGTATCACCCATAAAAAATTTAGCAGGATAAATATTAAACCATAAAAAAGCCACTAGTGCTCCCGATACTACTCCGGTAAAAGCAGCCAAATCATATTTTCCTTGAACAAAAGCTACTACTCCTAAAGCTAAATAGGAAAAAAGCATTACACCGCCGGCCAGCCCATCAAGGCCATCAGTTTCATTAGCGGAGAAAGCAGTGGCGATGATAACAAACATAAAAACAATAATATACCAAAAGCCCAGAGAGATGTCTCCCAAGAGAGGAACTCTAATGCTATTCCAATCAAGTTTAAAATAAAACCAAAGGGCTCCAATTAAAGCGATAATTGTAAAAATTATTAATTTATGACTGACTCTTAGTCCGCCTCCTTTTGGCCCTATTTTCAGTACCCCTAAAAGATCGTCAGCAAAACCAATCAAAGCTGCTACGATTAAAGAAAATAAAGGTAAATATGTTTGTCCACGATTTACAAAATTAAAATATTCAAAAGTACTATCAAAAATAAGACTTAATAGCCAAAAAATCAAAGCAATGATACCAGTGGTTGCCCAAATCAAAATTCCACCCATAGTTGGTGTGCCTTCTTTTTTTTGATGTAAATTAGTAAAAATTGGAGCTCCCTCAGTGCGAATTTGTTTGCCAATTTTATATTTTGACAAGGCTCTTAATAAAACCGGCGTCAAAGCCATGGCCACGGCAAAAGAAAGAGCTGCTAAACATGAAACTCTAATAACTTGAGTGAATATTTCAGAATACATAGGCTTGTTTTACCCATTTTAATAACGACTCCACATCGTCATATCTAGAAGTGGAAGATAAAAGAATAGTAAGCACTCTTATTCTCTGTCCTTCAAATCTGCTGCTGGGGATTGAGAAAACTCCTACATAAGTTTCTTTGGCTTCATCAGTGAATCCGGTTTTCCCTCCTAAATATTGGATCTCCATTTTTTCCAGAGATTTCGGCGATTGACTAAAGAGATTAATATTTTTAATGAGGTGAGATTTTGATTTTTCTCCAACGGAATTAACGGTCTTATTGGCGTCTTGAGTAATAACGAAAATATTAGGATTCTCTTTGATGATATTTTGTGCTAATTTTTTCAAATCTTCAGCGGTGGATTGATTAGACATATTAAGACCGCTTGGTTCTGCAAAGGATGTTTGGGAAAGATTCAAATTTTTTGCTTCTTCGTTCATTTTTGCCACAAATGAATCAAAGCCATAAAAATTGGCCAAGGCATAAGCAGATTTGTTGGAAGATGCCAAAAGCATTAATCTGACCAAGTCATCAACCGGAAAGATTTCGCCTTCTGTAAGACCATTGCCGTTATCCCCTTCTATATGTAAAGCTTCCGCGTCAACAGGAATATTTTGTCCATCGGGAATGTATTTTTTAGCTACTAACGCGGTCATTAATTTAGAGATAGACGCGATTGGTCTTCGTAAATTAGAATTTTTTTGATAGAAAATGTAATCAGTATCAGCGTCTACTACTAAAGCAACTTCTGCATTAATAATAGGGTCGCTCTTCTCCCAATTACGGAAAGGATATCCTACCGATTGGCTGCCAGCAGAAAAATAAAAGACATCATTGGTGGCGGGATTATCAGTATTTTTTTGTGATTGAATGATGTTCTGTCCATAAAACCAAGCAATCAAAAAGACTGCTAATATTAAAAAACCAATTATGAAAATAGTACGAAAGATTTTTTTCATTTTTTAGAGAGAATTATATTCTTGAAAGCCCGGTAACTGTTCTATTTTTTCTAAGCCTAATTTACGAAGCAAGTCAAAGCTAATTTTATAAACGAAGGCATTAGCTTTTTTGGCATCCAAATCGCGCTCAATCAAACCGCGAATCAAAAGATTTCTAATAATAAAACTGGAATTAACTCCGCGAATATTGTCTATTTCCGGTCTAGTAAGGGGCCCTTTGTAACTGATAATCGCCAATGTTTCTAAAGAGGCTGGAGTTAAATCTTCTTTCAAACTATCTTTTATATATTTAGAAATAATTTCACTGGAGGTGGGGCTGGTGGTAAGTTGGTAACTTCCCATATTCTCAACAATGGTTAATCCCCTATTTTGCGCGGAAAAATCGCTTCTCAGCGATTCTACGGCAGTTTTTACCTCCTCTTCGTTCGCTTCCAATGCCTTTACTATATTTTTGAGATTCATCGGTTCTCCGGAGATAAATAATAAACTTTCAATATATTTTTTTAATTCATTGATTTCCATTGTTTTGATATAAGCTTAAGTTAATCTCTCCAAATTCATTATCTTGCTCAACGGCAATAAGTCTATCTTTGAACATATGTAAAATAGCCAAGAAATTGATAATAACGTCTATTTTTTCTTTCTTATCTACCATTTTGCTAAAAGATGTGTTTATACCACCGCTCATCATTTTTAGAATATCTTGGATTTTCTCTTCTATTTTAACAATTTTTTGGATTTTTTCAACTGTGGTTGCTTCTTCTAGTTTTTGAAATTCATCCCAAATATTTTGAAACGCTTTATGTAAATCTTCCGCGGTTAATTTCTCCGGTGGATAAAAAATAGGGTTTTGATCTAATAAGAATTCTCTGCCGAAAAGTTGATTTTGACAAAAAAGATTTTTTAAATTTTTTGAAGCCTCTTTAAAAATTTTATAAATCTCCAAACGCTTGGTAAAACTTTCTATATCTTCCTGATCTTCTTTGTTTAATTCTAATGTTGGCAAAAGAGCTCGGGATTTGATTAATAATAATTTGGCGGCAATTACTAAAAAATCCGCCAAAATTCCAGGAGCTGTTTGTTTAATGTCGCCGATATGTTTTAAAAATTCATCGGTTACTTGAGCCAGGCTTACTTCGGTAATTTCCATTTTCTTATCCTCAATAAGACTCAAAAGCAGATCCATGGGACCTGCAAATTTTTCAGTATTTAATTTAAATTGTTCTGTATTCTCGGGCATTTATTTAATCGTAAATATCCTTTTTTACTATTTTTAAAAATTTACCGAATTTTCGGTCTTTCTCTTTTTTGGCAAATTTTGTCATTTTATAAAATTCCGCCTCTTTTCTTAAGTTAATATAATTTTGATACTTTTCTTTATCAAGTTCACCAGATTCTACTGCAGACAATACCGCGCAATCTGGCTCGTGAACATGAGTGCAATCGGCGTATTTGCATTTTTCAGCCATAGTAATTATATCATCAAATTGCTGATTTATGCCAGACTCAACATCGGTTATTCCCACTTCTCGCATTCCCGGATTATCTATTACCATTGCTCCATTTTTTAAAAAATACATTTCTCTATTTGTAGTGGCATGCTTTCCCCTGTCAGTGCGAGAGCCGATTGTTTCAGTTTTAATAAGATCTTCTTCAAGTAATTTATTGATAAGAGAAGACTTCCCTACCCCAGATGATCCTAAAAAACAATAAGTGTTTTCTTTTGATACGCATTCTTTTAGCTTATCAACTCCATCATTTGTTAAAGTGCTGATGGGAATGACATTAATATCCCCAAATCTATTTTTTATTTGGGTTAACATCTGATTGAGTTCGTTCTCGGAAATTAAAT
>CAZRVJ010000054.1:2347-3798 GCA_964603535.1 uncultured Candidatus Saccharibacteria bacterium | reverse complement strand
TTTTGCATTTTCTTTGTTGCAAAAATATTGATTTTGTGTTATTAAAACAATAGCTGTTTTCATCAAAATATTATCTCAAAGGAGGAACAATAATGAATGAGGATTGTGAATTTTGCGGCTTAGTGAGCCGGCTGGATATTGCGGGGCGAGCCGGCAGTACAACGATTTTTCGTAATGATTATTTTGTGGTTATTTCCCACCCGGAAGAGGGAATAACGATTACTTCGAGAGCTCATAAGAATTTAACCATGAAAGATCCTGATGAAAGGCGTAAGTTGTTGCAAGCCATAAAAATGGCTAGAGAATCTCCGATTCTGGGGGCTACGATTGTCCAGTGTGATGACAAGGCGGAACACTATTTTTATAAGATTATTCCTAAAGCAAAAAAGCGCATAATCTAAATATAATAAAATTATTGTTTTTTAACATCCTATATCTATTTGTGATCTCCTATGAGGTAGTTATTTATTAGTTATCTCATGGGAGGTTGCAAAGCGGGACTTCTGGCATTCGTCGGCCAATGACGAATAGAGTAAGGAGGCAAAATATGTCATCTTACAATATTGAATTTTTAGAAGAAGAAGGGATTCTTAAAGTAGGGTTTGGAAGTTCTGCTCCAAACGATCAGATAGTCAGGGAAGTCACTGCGCGTTTAAAAAAAATGATTGTGGCCGGAGAGCTCCCCGGTGGAGAGATTATTAAAGTAAACGGACCGGCTTCGTTGCCAGTAGCGATGGTGTTAGCTCATAAGCTAGCCCATCTGTATCAGGCAATCGCATGCTTTGACCCTAAGTTGTTAAAGTATGTGGTTGTAATCACCCACGGTTGGGACTATATCGTGGGAGATCTAATTGATTAATTAAAAGAGTTTTGGGAAGTTCTCTAAAAAAACTTCCCGCTGTTCTCCAGATGTGTGTCTGGGCTGATGAGTCCAAAAGGACGAAAACAAATGAAGTTTTAAAATGCGATGGAGTTCTGATTGTTATATAGTTTATTGATTGATATAATTTCAGTTTGGTTAATTTATGATTTTATAGTAATATATTTTTTGGATAAGACAGATTTTCTTAGATGAGAATCTGTTTTTTAATAAGTATGGCAATCAAAAGGGGAATAAGTCTTAAGGATTAATTTTCCGGGTTTGGTCTTTAAATTTTTTTTTGAATGTGCTAATATATTCTCTGTAATGCGCGCTTAGCTCAGTTGGTTAGAGCGACTCGTTTACACCGAGTAGGTCCAGGGTTCGAATCCTTGAGCGCGCACTTAACTTGAAAAGCAATGAATAATTACTTACAATAGTTCTATTGCCACAGTAGCTCAGTGGTAGAGCGAAGGTCTGAAGAACCTTGCGTCGGGGGTCCGATTCCCTCCTGTGGCACAAATTTTACTCAAGAAAGAAGTGATTGATCGTAAAATTTAGTGCCTCGCCTTAGGTGGGCTACATTAAAATA
>CAZRVJ010000054.1:0-2299 GCA_964603535.1 uncultured Candidatus Saccharibacteria bacterium | reverse complement strand
GCTGTTTTTTTATTTGTTAATTGGAGGGGTGGTAAAAATTCTAATGCGGATGTTTCCGCCACTATCACCCCGCAACCAACTCCTCAGTCCGTGTCTGTGTTGTTTCTAGGTGATGTAATGCTTTCACGCGGGGTTGCCAATCAAGTTGAGAAAAACAATAACTTGTATTTCCCCTTTCAATATATTAAAAGTGAATTATTAAATAATGATTTTGTTTTTGCTAATTTTGAATCGCCGGTTATTAATGGGAAAAAAATTTATTCTGGGCAGATGGCTTTTAGAACTAATGAAAATATGATTCCTATTTTGAAAGAAATGAATTTTTCTGTTGTTTCTTTAGCTAATAATCATATGTTGGATATGGGACAAAAAGGATTGCTGAATACATTAAAAGTTCTAACGGAAAATAAAATACAATATATCGGCGCTGGGGAAAATAACGAGAAAGCTCGCGAACCGAAGATTATAGAAAAACATGGGATTAAAATAGCTTTTTTGGCTTATAACGATGATGATGTGATTTTAGCAACAAACGAAGCTACAGCAGATAGACCTGGTACTGCTTTTATGGGTTTGGAAGGATTAAAAAATGATGTAATCAAAGCAAAATCATTAGCCGATTTTGTAGTGGTGTCTATGCATAGTGGCAATGAATACCAAACAAACCCCAATCAAAGACAAATTAATTTTGCTCATACGGCTATTGATAGCGGAGCTAATTTAATTATCGGTCATCATCCGCATATTATTCAGAAATATGAGCAATATGGGAATGGTTATATCTTTTACAGTTTGGGGAATTGTATTTTTGATCAAATGTGGTCAGAGGATACAAGAGAAGGTGTAATGGTGAAAATAGTTTTTTCTAAGGAAAAAATTGAAAACATAAAAGCCATTCCGTTTTTGATTGAAAATTATAGCCAACCGCGTATAATAGACAAAGAAGATAATTTGGAGTTATACCAAAAAATCATGAATAAATTAGGTAAAATATTTTAAAGTCGAGTTAATAAAATTTGTAAATCATGTTTGATAAATTTAAACAATTAGCGCAAATGAAGAGTTTGCAGGATGAAATAAAAAATTCTAGAGTAGAACACGAGAAACAGGGTGTTAAGGTTGTGATGAGAGGGGATTTCTTGGTTGAGGCAATTACTTTAAACCCAGAATTGTCCAAAGAGGAACAAGAGAGAATTTTAAAAGAATGTTTGAATGAAGCCAATCATAAGGCTCAATCCATAGCGGCACAAAAACTTTCCAGTTTGATGTAAAATTACCTTTCTGTTATAAAGAATGATAGAAAAGTAAAGTATAAGGCTGCTCTGTTTTGGGCGGCTTTTCACTTGCAAAAGTTTTGTTTTTGTTATAATATAGAAATCAATATGTCAGTGAAACTCAATGAATTTAATAAGAAGCAATTAAAGGCGGAAATCCCCGATATCAAACCGGGCATGCAAATCCGCGTTTATGAAAAGATTAAGGAAGGCGATAGAGATAGAATTCAAGCATTTGAAGGCGTGGTTTTGGCAAAAAGACACGGCAAAGGCATCAATGCTACTATTACTGTGAGAGCAGTGGTGGCTGGCGTAGGTGTGGAAAAAGTTTGGCCAATTCATTCTCCTAAAATATCAAAAATTGACGTTTTGAGAGTTCCAACCGTTCGTCGTTCTAAACTTTATTTCTTGCGCGATTTGTCTCCTAAAAAGACTCGTAAGAAACTCTCTGTTTTTAAAAATATTATTGCTCCAAAGGCAGAGCCGGTTGCTCCGGTGGTGGAAGAAACTGAGAGCGAAGGAAAAGAATAGTATTGATTTCTTGGCCGCTCCGACATTTTTGTCGGAGCGGATTTAATTTTACTTGAAAGAAAAAAACACTCTGATATAATAAAAATGCTCGCCCAGATGGCGAAATTGGTACACGCACTACCTTGAGGTGGTAGCGCCCGCAAGGGCATGGAGGTTCGAATCCTCTTCTGGGCACTTATTCATTTAATTAATTA
The DNA here is from genome assembly GCA_964603535.1 of uncultured Candidatus Saccharibacteria bacterium. Lineage (GTDB taxonomy): Bacteria > Patescibacteriota > Minisyncoccia > UBA6257 > JAAZHW01 > DAONDV01. Next base: position 300 of record CAZRVJ010000054.1, on the reverse strand, counting down.
ATTTAATAATGGAATTTATTAATAAAAATATTTTTCGCACTTATGACATTAGGGGGAAATATCCACAAGAGGTAAGCCCTAATTTAGCTTATCGTTTAGGATATTTTTTTAAGGATTTTTTGAAACAATCCAAACTTTTTAACAAAAATAAAGTAAGAGTTTTGGTGGGAGCGGATTTGAGAAACTCTAGTGAATGTTTAAAGAAAAAATTGATTCAAGGATTGATTGATGGCGGAGTAGAGGTTGTTGATTTGGGCGTAAGCACCACCCCGATGTTTTATTTTGGCCTTAAAAAAACCA
>CAZRVJ010000053.1:0-3854 GCA_964603535.1 uncultured Candidatus Saccharibacteria bacterium | reverse complement strand
AAATAAAAAGAAATGTTTTCTTCAATGGCAAATTCTCCTAAACTTTGTGGCTTTTGGCTATTATTTTTAGCCAAATAAGAAAGCCATCTTAAGGCAACATGAACTGTTTCCGAAATTTTTATGCTTCTAAGATTCATATATTTATTTTTGTTTATTCTGATTAAAGTTGTTATTTGTCTCAATTCATAGTAATCAACTATGAATTGAATATAAAAATAGTATAGGCGATGGGAGGAGATGAGTCAAGAGTGGAGAGAGATGGGGGGGGCGAGGGTGAGGAAGGGGACAAGGATGATGAAAAAAGGGTACATATGTTCAAGCTTAATGCGGTTTTGAAAATAAAAATCCGCCCCAGCTTTTGCTTGGGGCGGATAGGTCTAATCAAAATAATCTTCGTCATTTTCGCCCACTATTTTTCCACATAGTGGGCAAATATACTGTCCGATATTGAGCTGAGCTCGGCATTTTGGGCATTCTTTAACATCAATTTTATTGATGTTAAAGAGTGTTTGTCCACAGTGTGGACAAACCGAATCATGAATGCTAACTTCTCTCTGACACTTTGGACATAGCGCTATTCTTTTGCTCATTTTTATTCCTCCTTTTGGAATTTTTAAAAGCTGTTTTTATTATATCTAATAAATGATTTTCTGTCAAAGTGCATAACTTTTAAAATAAGCTTTTTTGTTTAGGAGTGGAGTTTTTGGTTTTTTCCGCAAGCTCTAGGTAATCATCTAAGTCGTGCCAATTTATATTAATGAAGGCTGGGGTGGAATATTTAGAAGGAACAATTAATTTTCCATTTTTGATTCCGTGTTCGTATAGGTCTTTGGTGATTTTTACATCATTTAGGCAATAACTTTTTAATTCATCAATCCTTCCTTCACGATACATATCAATAGCTTCTAGTCCGTGGCCGGTTTTTCCTGTGCCGATGTTAGCATGCGCCATGTCATCTAAACCGATTCTGTGTCCGCGCTGTATTTCTACTTCATCTAAAATATCTAAAATACGCAAGGGGGAGAAGTCACAATGCGGGAAATGATTTTTTAGAACCGGCACATCAAAACGCTTCAAAGCAAACCCAATCATAGCGCCGGATTCTTCTAATAACTTTTCAAAATCTAAAAATTCTTTTTCATCAAAAGCAAAATACTGGTCGCGTTTATAAGAATAGACGCCAATAATAGAAATGGCTAGGCGATTAATGTTGTGTTGCCCGCCAACTTCAGCAAAAGAATTCTTTGTCTCAATATCAACTACTAATTTGTCTAACATGGACTTTATCTTAATGTGTTCCGTGTATTTAGTCAATATAATAATTGGTATGAAATTGACTATGCGGGTTATGTGTTTTGTATCAAAATTTATTATGATATAATAAAAATGACACAAAATATGATTAAGTTGTTTTGCAAAAATAAAAAGTATATCTCAATTATATTGGCGGTAGCTTTGATTTTTCAGATGAAATTTTTGTTTGTTTCGCAAAAATCACAAGCAACGACAAGGAGTTGGGATTTTTTAAGCGCTTCAGACTATGTTTTTGATGATGCGAAAATTGAGCTTTCTTCTGGCTATGCGCAATTAAAGGCAAGTTCAAATTGGTATAATACTTCTTGGACCAGGCGTAAAGAGATTACAATTACTGGTTCTACTGCTGGCGCGCAAACAAACTATCAATTAAAAATTCCTGTTTCTTATGATTCTGATATGCAGGTGGATTTTGACGATGTAAGATTCACATCTTCTGATGGAGTTACTTTAATTGATCATTGGCTTGAATCAAAAACCGATTCTTCAACTGCTGATTTTTGGGTGGAGGTTCCATCAATTCCAGCTTCTCCTAGCACGACAACAATTTATCTATATTATGGTAATACTAGCGCATCTAGTGTCTCCAATGGTTCTAATACTTTTGTCTCTGGTACGGATTTTTCTCAAGACGATAGTTTTGTATTCAGGGAATCTGGTGTTAATGAAAGTCTTGGCAATAAAACGGGCGCCATGAGAAGCGGGTCTTTTACAAATGGGATTGGAGAAGACTGGGTGCCGTATTTATTGTTGACTGATGGTAGACTGGACTCAATTGATTATTTGGGAAATGGCGTAATACTTGTTGGAAGTAGGAGCCCTAGTGCCGGGCATATTTATAAAAGTACTGATTATGGAAAGACTTGGACGGACAAGGGGGCGGTTATGGGGACAGATGATGTAACCGCAATAAAATCTGTTGGTAGTGGTGTGGCATATCTTTTAACCGGAGATTCATATTTATATAAAACAACTGATTACGGTGATAATTTTGTAAATCTAGGCAAGGTTTCTGCAAATACGGCTTGTGCTAGCGCTTCTTGTGGCGAATTGTCATACGGACTTTTAATCACCAATACCGGAACTATTTTGGTTGCTGATACTGCTCCTACTGGTGGGCATATTTTTAGATCAACAAATGGTGGCACATCATTTTCTGATTTGGGGGCTATTTCCACCAAGTCTCTTTATAGGTTTGATAAAATTGGAGATGGGGTCATAGTAAATGGTTGGGATGGACGAGTTTTTAAATCTACGGACGATGGAGCAACTTGGGTTGATAAGGGGCAGTTGGCAAATTCTGGACTTTATGCCACAGAATATTTAGGAAATGGAGTCGTTTTACAGGGCAATGAAGCGGGTAATGTTTTTAGGAGTACGGATAATGCTGAAACATGGACAAATTTAGGAGACTTGGGTGATAGCATGGATGATTTCGCTTATTTGGGTAATGGGGTTGTTGTTGCTTCCACTTATAATGGAAGCAGGTATATGCATCGATCAACAGATAATGGATTGACATGGTCTAATATCGGAACTGTGACGACAGGAGTAGCTGGGGATTCTTTGGAACACGTCACATATATTAATGACGGGGCTAACCAGTTTGGAATAGGTGTTACTAATAAAGGATATTTTTTGCGATCTCCGGCAGGAGTTCCCCAATCTTTATTAAAAAAAATAAATTTAGATAGGACTAGCGATAGTTATGTTAGGAAGCAATTATCAAGTTCGGTAAATAATAATTTTGCCGTAAGAATTAAAGTTAATCCAACATTTGTTAGTGATAAAATAGCATGGCTTCCAGTAGCTGCGATAAGCACAACAGGGGAAAGGGCTTGTAGTACAAACAATAATTACGCATTGGCTATAATACAACGCGCATCATTGGGGTTGGGCTTGGTTGAGTTTAAAGGTGCTAATCAAAGCCCGTGTTATTCTACTCTTACGGAATTAACAACATCTTTAAATACAAGTTACATAATTGAAATAAGAAAAGTAAGTTCAACAAGCGCTTCTATCTATATTTATAATGAAGATGGGACTTTGTTTGGTAGTAATTCTTTAACGATATCAGACCAAAATTATAATTACTTAATGGCGCATATACCAACACCAAGTGGATGGACATCTGCTTCGTCTCAGCAAAATATAAGCTATCTTTTTCTTAGAAATTATGTTTCTTCAGAGCCGACTTTTTCAATTGGGTCGGAAAGTTCTTTGTATGATACAAATAATCCAACCATTAGTCTTAATGCAACTACGACACAAACTTTTTCGTCAATTTCTGGTTTTTCCGAAGTGGCTGTAAAAAATGGCGGACAAATAAAATATCAAATTTCAAAAGACGGGGGAACAACATGGCATTGGTATAATTCTGGTTGGGTAACAACGACCGCTGAATATGTTGAAGCAAATACGGCGAATGATATCAACTCAAATATTAAAACCTTCCCAATTAATGGCGGGAAATTTTCATTTAAAGCGTATTTAAATTCAAATGGAAACCAGCTTGTTCAATTAGATTCAATCTCTTTGAC
>CAZRVJ010000052.1:0-3948 GCA_964603535.1 uncultured Candidatus Saccharibacteria bacterium | reverse complement strand
ACAGGATACTGCTGAATTACTTCAAAAGTTAGGACAACCTTTAAAGATGTCCGCAGAAAAAACATCTCCTTTTAGCCCTGTTCAAAAACCCGCTGTATCTCCAGAAGTAGTGGAAAAAGAACCAGAGGAAAAGGAATTTGTGGTGGCTCCTGCTAATGTAGTTGATTTGTCTCAAAAGCCATTGGAACCAAAGTCTTTTGATGCAATTCCAGTTAAACCTATTGGCGTCGTTCAAGGAGAAGCAAGTAAACCGGTATTCCCATTTATTAAATCGGGAAGCCTTGATGCTATTAAACCCGCAGAGGGTTTTGGCGTGAAATCGGGAGTGATCATAGGGAAAGAGCAAATAGTTAAACCAGTTTTAGGTTCTGTAAAGCCGATGGAATTTTCTTTTGAAGAAATACAGCCGCAGAAAGAAAAAATAGTTTCCGATGTAGAAATGCAAGGGGGAGCGCAAGCTATGAAAGAGAATATAGAGAAAAGAAACCTGGATTTTTTGGTAAATTAAATAATATTATTTCTCCAACCAAGTCCGTCCCGCAACCAGTAAAGGTGGTAAATTTTTCTGTTCCTATCCCTCCGCCGTTATCTATTGAAAAAGAAGAAAAAGAACCTATGAGCACGAGAGAAGTAAAAGCTCCATTTATTTCCGTTAATTCTCCATTAAGCAGAAGCGTGGCGGGTGTTGTTGAGCCAAAGGTTGAGCAAAAAGTTGTTGCGCCGGTAGAGCCAGTTGCGCCAATAGAAACGAAAGTTGAAACAATTAAACCAGAGGTAGCCAAAACAGAAATTAAAGAAGAGGTGATGCCTGTAGTTCCTCCAGAGAATGTCGTGAATCTTAAAAAATTGAAGTTCTAATTATGAGCACATTTCAAGTTCCACAATTTATTGATATAGAGGATAAAATTATTGGGCCCCTAAGTTTAAGACAGTTTTTAATTTTGGTTGGAACAGCGGCTTTGGTTTTTCTTTCTTTTAAAATATTGGAAGTTTGGCTTTGGATTATTGTGGGAGGATTGATTGGCGCTTTGGGAATAGCCTTGGCCTTTTTGAAAATTAACGGTCAGAATTTTTCTAGAGTGGCGGTAAATTTTTTAAAATATATGATTAATCCGCGACTTTATGTCTGGCAGAGATCTGGGGAAAATAAAGTATTAATAAAACAACAACCGAAAATAATAAAAAAAGAAGAAACAGAAAAAAAGAGATTGTCTCCCAGTGAGTTGGGAGAGATGGCAAAAAAGTTAGATGAATAATTAAAATATAAGATGGTATTTGCGTATTAGCATTATTATGGCACAATCAACATCAACAGAACAATTTGTAAGCATTGAAACAATCAAAGACGATTGCGTTATTTTGAAAGACGGTTCTTTAAGAGCCGTAATTATGGTTTCCGGAATTAATTTTGATTTAAAATCGGAAGATGAGCAAGCTTTAATTACCTCCGCTTATCAGGGTTTGTTAAATCGTTTAGATTTTCCTATTCAATTTTTAATTCATTCCAGAAAATTAAATATTGAAAATTATTTGAGATATTTAAAGGAAAGAGAAGGACAAGAGGAAAATTCTTTGTTAAAGGTGCAGATAAAAGAATATATAGAATTTATAAAAACATTGGTGAGTGTTACCAATGTTATGTCTAAAAGGTTTTATGTGGTGGTTTCATATTCTGCTGGTCCTGTTGAAGCGGACAAAGCTTTTGCTAAAATTACGGAATTTCTTCCTTTTATGAAACAGACTAAGGAAGGCGAAAAAGAAAAAAAAGAAGAAATGGATTTTGAAGCAAAAAAAATGCAATTGCGACATAGGGTTGATGCTGTAACTTCTGGCTTGAGACCAACGGGAGTGCGTTGTGTGAGATTGGCTACGGAAGAATTGTTAGAGCTTTATTATAATTTATATAATCCGGAAAAAACCGAGAAAAAAGGCATCAAAATTTTAGAAGAAGAACAATAATATGGCAGATTTATCAAAGTTTTTACCATTTTTAAATAAAGGAGAAGAGGAGCCAAAGATCCCTCAGGCTTATAAATTTGGACCGCAGACCGTGCGTGATCTTTTGATTCCTCCAGCTTTGGAAGTGGAATCTAATTATGTGAGAATTGGAGATTTATATGTGAAGTCTTTGTTTATTATCGCTTATCCGCGTTATTTAGTGACGGGTTGGTTTTCGCCGATTATTAATTTAGACCAAACGGTTGATATTTCTATTTTTGTTCATCCCGTAGATACTGTTTTAGCCTTGAAAAGATTGCGCAAAAAAACGGCGCAGGTAGAGGCGCAACTTGCTGAAAAAATGGAGAAGGGGACTGTTCGTGACCCTGCTTTAGATATGGCTTATCAAAATTTGGAAGACTTACGCGACTCTTTAATGCAAGCTACGGAAAAGCTTTTTGAAGTGGGAGTTTATATGACTATTTATGCTGATAATAAAGAGGAGCTTGATGTAGTGGAGCAAAAAATTATTAGCTTCTTGGAAGGAAGAATGATTTATGTGAAGCCGGCCTTGTTTCAACAAGCAGAGGGTTTGGAATCCAGTTTCCCTTTGGGCTTGGATAAATTAGGGGTGCATACGGTTTTAAATTCTTCACCTGTTTCCAGTATGTTTCCTTTTGTGTCCGTTGATTTGAGTTCGGATAAAGGAATTTTGTATGGTATAAATCGCCATAATAATAGTTTGATTATTTTTGATAGATTTTCTTTAGAAAACGGGAATATGGTAATTTTTGCCAAATCTGGTAGTGGTAAATCATATTTTACTAAATTGGAAATATTGCGTTCTTTGATGATGGGCGATGATGTAATAGTTATTGATCCGGAAAATGAGTATAAGTTTTTATGTGAGACTGTCGGTGGTTCTTATGTTAATATCGGTTTAACATCTAAGCATCATATTAATCCTTTTGATTTGCCGCCTTTGATGCCGGATGAATCTCCGGCAGAGGGATTAAAATCTAATGTTTTGAATATCACTGGCCTGATGAGAATCATGCTTGGCGATTTAACTCCAGAAGAAATAGGTTTGTTGGATCGCGCCATTTCTGAAACCTATGCTTCACGCGATATTACTCCTGAAAGTGATTTCTCAAAAATTTCAGCTCCTTTAATGGAAGATTTGCAAACAGTTTTGGAGAGCATGGAAGGAGGACTACCATTGTCAGAGAAGCTTTATAAATTTACTAAAGGAAGTTTTTCTGGATTTTTAAATCAGCCAACGAATATTGATGTAGATAATCGCTTGGTAGTTTTTGGCATTCGTGATTTAGAAGATGAGCTTCGCCCGGTAGCGATGTTTATTATTTTGAATTTTATTTGGAATTTGATTCGTTCACAACAGAAGAGGAGAATTTTGATTATTGATGAGGCTTGGTGGATGATGAAATTTGAGACGGGAGCGAACTTCTTATTTGGTTTGGTGAAGAGGTGTAGAAAATATTTCTTGGGGGTCACAACTATTACTCAAGATGTAGATGACTTTATTAAATCTCCGCAAGGGAAACCGATTATTACTAACTCGGCGATGCAAATGCTTTTGAAACAATCTCCAGCTTCTATTGATAATGTAGCGCAAACATTTAATCTTACGGATGCGGAGAAACAATTGTTGTTGGAAGCTGATGTGGGGGAGGGAATCTTCTTCGCTGGCTTGAAACACGCGGCAATTAAAGTTATTGCTTCTTATACTGAAGATCAAATTGTTACCACCAACCCAGCGCAATTATTGGAAATCGCTAAGGCTAAAGAAGAGTTTGATAAAAGCTTTTAAAAAGAGTTATAATTTATGCAGGAGGTTAAAAATGATAAAAAACAAGAACAAAAGCCAGAAATTAATCAATCTATTGCTGGAGAAGAAGATTTGCCAATGATGGGACAAGATGCTAACTCGGAAAGCGAAGCTTCATCCAATGATACACCAGAGAAGCCTAAGATTTATTTTGTGGAGTT
>CAZRVJ010000051.1:0-3963 GCA_964603535.1 uncultured Candidatus Saccharibacteria bacterium | reverse complement strand
TGGTCTTGAAAGAATGAAAAGAGCTTTTATAAATCAGATTAAGAATTTATAAAATTTTGTAATCAAAAATCAATCTTGCCACTCGTCGTCTTCATAATCTATAGCTGCTTCCCAACCATCGTCTGTTAAGAACCAAACATTCGGTCTATTCTTACCGTCATCTTCTATAAGTTTATGAATCAAAATAGAGAAGGCGTCAGCTAAATCATCATGTTTTTCAACCCCAAATCCAACCAGTTGTTCAATTAGATCCTCACACCCTTACCAAGGTGATACGAAGCCTTGGCGAAGTGCACCAAGTCCCGCAGCTATCCTTCGTTAAGATTACGGAATAGCAAGTTATTACGTGGTATTATATATTTTATGTCTAAAGTATTGGAAGTAAAAAAATTAAATAAAAATTACGGAAATCTTCAAGCAGTGAAAGATGTTAGTTTTGATATTAATGAAAATGAAATTTTTGCTTTAGTTGGTCCGAATGGAGCAGGGAAGTCAACAATTTTAAAAATTGTGGCTACGATTTTAGGCCCGACTAGCGGTGAGGTTTTAATAAACGGAGAAAATATACATCACAACGCCGATTCTATTCGAAAAATGATCAGTTATTTACCTGAAGAAGCCGGAGCGTATAAAAATTTAACTGGCCTTGGTTATTTGGAATTTATGGCGGATATTTATGCTGATAATGCTCGCCAGAGAAAAGAATATTTGGAATTTGCCAAAGAAATCAGTGGATTGAAAGATCGTCTTCAAAGTAAAATAGCCACTTATAGTAAAGGTATGACGAGGAAATTGCTTTTAGCCAGAACTGTAATGTCAAAGCCAAAATTGGCTATTTTAGATGAGCCAACATCCGGTTTGGATATAATGAATGGCTACGAAATCAGAACGGTTATTAAAAATTTGGCTAAGACCGGCATGGCCGTATTATTATCCAGTCATAATATGTTGGAAATAGAATTTTTGTCCGATCGTTTGGCTCTTATTAATAAGGGTGTAGTGAAAGCAAGTGGCACAGCCGAAGAATTAAAAATGAATAATCAAGCCGAAAATTTGGAAGAAGTATTTATGAAAATCGCTTTATAAAAATATTAAGATGAAGAAATTTTTTGTTTTAGTAAAAAAAGAAATAAAAGAATTGCTAACAATCCAGATGATTTTACCGTTAATCATTATGGTGATTGTTTTTGGTTTCATTGGTCAAATCATGTCTAAGGAAACTGCGAAAATTGCCGAACCTCAGCCTATTTTATTGCTCAATCAGGATACGCAAGATTCTTTAGATGCTATTTCTAATATTTTAAAGAAAAATAATTTTGTAGTTTCGGTTTTTGATAAAAATGATGTATCTGTGGCTATTACAGAGGCGCGTGATAAAAGAATTCCAGTTTTGATGGTTATTCCCGAAAATTTTTCGCAAGGTTTAAATGATTTTCAGCCTCAGCAATTATCGGTTTATAAGGTTGTTCAGAATTTTTCTTTGATGGCTTCTACTAGATATAGCATGATAGATCAGGTAGTGAAAAACATTAATTCTTATTTTAGTGACGAGTGGATAAAAGAAGGGGCGAAGGCTGCTGAGCCGGAGGTTTTAAAAAATCCGGTTGGCACTAAAGAATTTGTCAGTATTGATGATAAAGTTGCTAATGTGCCGTTTTCTTTGGTGATGGGTTTTATTCAAAAGCAGACAACTTTTATTCCGATAGTGCTTTTTTTGGTGATTATTATGGCAGCGCAAATGGTTGCTATGACTGTGGCTAATGAAAAAGAAAATAAGACTTTTGAAATTTTATTAAGTTCGCCAATCAGTCGAAAGACAATTATTTTTGCTAAATTAGTGGGAGCGGGTATTGTGGCTTTACTGTTTGCCGCTACTTATATGATTGGTTTTAAATATTATATGCAGGGAATGACAGGTGGTGCTTTATCCGGTGGTACGGCCGATGGTATTGCTAGTTCTTTACAAGCATTGGGCGTAGTGGTGACACCAATGGGTTATGTGCTCTTGGGTTCATCCTTGTTTTTGGGTGTATTGGTAGCTTTGGCCATTGCTATCATTTTGGGAATCTTAGCTGACAGCGTAAAGAGTGTGCAGGCTGTTACTACGCCTTTAATGGTTTTCATTCTTTTACCGTATCTTTTGATTAATTTCACTGATTTTAGCGCTTTGGCGCCGGCTGCTAAATGGCTGATTTATGCTATTCCTTTTAGTCATCCATTTTTGGCTGTTGAGAATCTAATGACACAGAATTATGTCTCTATTATGATCGGAATTGCTTATCAGGCGGCAATTTTCTTGTTCTTTGTTGTTTTGGCTACTAAAATATTTTCATCTGATAAAGTTCTTACTTTAAAATTGAATTTTAAAAGGAAGAAATAAGTGAATATTGATATTTCAAAATTGTGGATTTATACTAAAAATGTATAAATGAAGAAATTCTTTCGCATAATTTTTGTTATAACCATTATATTAGAGTGCGCTGGAGTGCTGGGATTTTTGTCCATTGCCCAGGATTTTACTTGGCTGGGCCTCTTAATTACTTTTGTTTTTTCTTGGGCAATGCTGGAATTGTTTCGCTTCCCGATTTTTATTTGGATTTTCGTTTTCTTCTTTTTAATTCTTGATGTTTTATCCGCACTATTGGGTCTTTACTCCACAATTTCTTCATGGGATAAATTGATGCATACTTGTGGCGGAGCTTTGATTGCAACTGGGGCATTAGAACTAGCTTTGCAACTTCTTAAAAAAGAATATATTCGCGCTAAATATCCTAGATTGTTTGTGATTATTAATGTTTTATTTTCTGTGATGTCCTTAGGATTCTTATATGAATTTTGGGAATATTTAGTTGATAAATTACAATACGGATATGTTAAAAGTTTGGTGAGTGTTTATAATTCTATAGAAGATCAGTTATTTAATCTTTTGGGAACGATATTGGTTTTAGCGGTGTATTTTGCCTGGCAGAAGCATAAAGAGCGTTTAAGTTTAAATGGAAAAAATAAAGCGTAAAAAAATTATCATAGGAATGAGCGGAGGAGTAGATTCCACCGTTGCGGCAGCCCTGTTAAAACAACAGGGCTTTGAAGTAGTGGGCGCGACAATGAAATTGTGGAAGAAAAAATATGGCCCCAGCGTGCATAAAAATGCTTGTTATGGTCCGGGGGAAAAGAATGATATTATTGCCGCTAAAAAAGCTTGTAAGAAATTGGGCATTCGTCATATTATTTTGAATTTAGCCGAAGAGTATGAAGAATATGTTTTGGGTTATTTTAAAAAAGAGTATTTGGCTGGGAGAACTCCTAATCCATGCGTAGTGTGTAATCAAAAAATTAAATTTGGTTTTTTATTAGAAAAAATTGTTGAGGCGGGCATTTCTTTTGATTTTTTTGCCACTGGTCATTATGCCAGGGTTTCTTTTGATGCTAAGAAAAAAAGATATATTTTACTCAAAGGAAAAGATATAACTAAAGATCAGTCTTATTTTCTTTACAGACTTAATCAGAAGCAATTAAAAAAGGCGTTTTTCCCGTTAGGAGATTACACTAAAAAAGATATAAAGCAGATGGCTGTGAAATTGGGGTTAGGAGAATACGCCGAAAAGGATGAGAGTCAAGATTTTGCTGAGAGTGGCGATTACGGTGGAATTATCGGGAAAAGTCATAATAAAAAAGGTGACATTGTAAATGAGCAAGGAGAAGTCGTGGGAACTCATGACGGTTTTTATAATTTTACGATTGGGCAAAGAAGGGGATTGAATATTGGAGGATTGCACGAGCCTTATTACGTGATGGGTATTGATGCTTGTAAAAATCAAGTAATGGTTGGAACCAAAGAATCGGTTTTTTCCAATGATTTTGTTATTAGTCATGCTAATTGGATAGCCTTTGCGAAATTAAATAAGAAAATTGATGCTCAAGTTATGGTGAGGTCTAGTGGAGAATTAATTGATTGTCAGATTA
>CAZRVJ010000050.1:3342-4090 GCA_964603535.1 uncultured Candidatus Saccharibacteria bacterium | reverse complement strand
TAAGTATGCCCAATAAACCATCTTTACCAGCCCTCATTAATCTATTTATTGCGGCGTCAGCAATAGCCGACATATAAGTAGTGAACTCTGTAGCTGATAAGACATTGTCAATATCAACATCAAGAGCCTTTTGCAATCTTTGAGCGACGACGCTACCCGGAGTGGTAGTTTCCCACTTTAGACACTTTTTTTCTCCTGTTAATACATCAGTTTGAATCACCATGCATTTTTTAGTATCTTTAAAACTGCCGGACGATTGACTATCCTCTTTTTCTTGTACTTGTTGAGCTGTAATTGCTTCATAAACCAATCCATCCATGGCCATCATATAAGCGCCGTATGGATTGTTTTGTGGCGATAAAGATTCACTAAAGGCCAACCAACCGCCATTATTAAAATCATTATAAAAATTTTCAATATTGCCAACAATTTGATTTAAGGTACAAGTCGGCAATGCTGGCCTACTATTTAATGCTGGCCTACTCCTACTATTTACAGATGGCAGACTAACTCGTATTTGAAAATCAAAAGTATCGCAAATTCCAGCAAACTTTGTGGTCTCCACATAACTGCCCATAGCATCATTAACCACATCACCCATAAATTTACGCCAATTAGTAACAAAAGCCGGTTGGTCATCCTTACCTTGAATCCATCTTATTGTAGAATCAACAAAATAGTCTAATAATTTTTTCCTTAGTGTTTCTAAAATAGCTTTTAAGGCTATATCTACAGTCTTTTTTACTAC
>CAZRVJ010000050.1:402-3254 GCA_964603535.1 uncultured Candidatus Saccharibacteria bacterium | reverse complement strand
AAATGTTCCTGATGCTTTTTCCACCCCCTCTAATTCTAAAAACAAAACGGGGTTAGAGGCCTCAAGCATTACTGGAATTTGAGCGTTCGCTTTAGGCACGGAAAGAAACAACGGCGAAAAAGTGCCAACCATTATCGTCACTATTAAAAATGTAGTTAATATTTTTTTAAACATTTATTTATTGATATTGTATTTCAAAACCATGACTTTCTAAAAGTTTAGCAAAATTACTATCTAAAGCAGTAAATTTATTGGATAAATCATCCATAGTCATCAAGGACGAAGCCGCCCTCAACGGATCGCTATTAACATTAATCAAAGATTCAAAAATTACTTTTTCCGCAACGAATAAGTTTATAGCCTCACAATGCAATGAAGAAAAATCAGATGGGACTTTAACCCTCTTTAAATCATCAATAATATTTTGTAAATAACCAGGGATTAATTTCAAATAATCAGGATTATTTGTGTCTACAAACATCTCCAAATTAGAAGCCATATTCATTTTAGTAGCATATTTGGAAATTGTTTCTTTATAACTTTCGTAGTAAGTCAAAATATTTTGCTGAGAATTATCCGTGGAAATTTTTAAATCTTTTTCTTTGATAAATATATCCAAAGAATTAATTTCTTTCTGATAATCTGAAGCAGCTTGTGCCAATAAAGTCTGATCATCCGGGACAGCAATCTCCTTCCCCTCTTCTATTCCAAGCGGATTAGACTCAACAAATCCCTTAGCTAAATTATCAGCAAATTTTTGTGTAAGATTTTCTGGCGCCTTTTTCCCCGTTAATAAAGCCGACAAATCTTCGCCGCTCAATACTCCTATCTGCGCGTTTTCTTTTTTAAGATTAAATCCTTCCACGGCGGATTCTTTTTCATTTTTCAAATCAGCCAGTGATTTTTTAGAAGCCTGTGGATCATAGAAAACCAAAATTCCCGCGACAATCAATGCGGATGCTAAAATAAATAAAGCGATTTTCTCTTTGGAATTAAATGTTAAATTCATTTGTGTTTACTTATTTATATTTTACCACAAAAAACATTAATCAAGAAGAATTTTGGCGAGACTTATCCACATTGTCACATCTAAATCCTGCGCCCTGATTTTATCCGAGAAATTCATCGCCTCCAAAGCTTTTTTTATCACTTCTTTGGAAAATTTACTTGATAAATTATTAGACAATGTCTTTCTAGGAGCTAAAAAACCCACCTTTACCAAATCAATAACCTTATTTTCTTGTTCATAACGCTTTCCCTTGGGTAAAACCATCAATTTTATCACGCTGGAATCAACTTTAGGCTTAGGATAAAAATCTTCCGCCTTTAAATTCATTACAATTTCAGGTACAGCCCATAATTTAGTAATAATTGAAAGCTGATTTTCTTTTTTTTCACCCACAATTCTCTCGGCCACTTCTTTTTGCATAGTGAAAACCACAGACTGAGGAGATTTTTTTAATTCTTGAATAATTTTTAATAGTTGCCCAGTAAGATAATAAGGAATATTTCCACAAATTTTATAATTCCCCAAATTTTCTACCACAGCGGACAAAACATCCCGGCAATCGCCTTCAACCACCTTGTAATTTTCACTGCTGGAAAGATTTTTTAAACCATCAATCAGGCGCCGATCTTTTTCAATTACAATCACATTGTCCGTTATTTTCAAAATTTCTTTGGTCAAATTGCCACTCCCCCCTCCTATTTCTAAAATAATATCTTTTGCTTCAATTTCTAACGCTTCTACTATTTTTTCTAACGCTTCATTATTTTCTAAAAAATTTTGACCAAATTTTTTTATATATTCCATATAAATAGTATATCATATTTTTTAACCCAACTAAAAAACTTTTTTATTATTTTTTTCTACAAACTATAAACATCGCCAATAATAATCTAAACAAAAAGAGACAACTATTTTCTAGTTGTCTCTTGTTAAAAACCAATAGACTATTATTACCTCAATGCTGCCCTAGCCTCTTTATTATTTTTCGCATTCATCAATTTAATTCTTAAAGACTTGGCATCTTTAAACCCCGATAAATATGATTTAAAATATTTTTTTAAAGAATTGAAATCTCCTTCTTTTTCAATTTTAGAAAAAAGCGTTAAATGCTTTAATAATATCTTTTTTCTATCCATCGGCGATATTTTTTTGTTCTTTTTACAAAAAAACCAAGGATTATTCAAAACATTTCTACCCACCATTATTCCATCTACTCCGGACAAGGCAATTTTTTCATAAGCATCTTTTAAATCTTTAATATCGCCATTTCCCAATATTAAAATATCAGTTTTATTTTTTTTATTATAATTTTTCACAATTTCCACAGCAAACTTTATCGCTTCCCAATCAGCTACGCCGGCATACATCATTTTTCTTGTTCGGCCATGAACAGTAATAACATCTGGCCGAGCCGATAATAAAGCTTCTAACCACTTCTTAAATTCCTTCTTATCATATTTACTATATCCAATTCTGGTCTTTACAGACACCGGCAAACTTCCTACTGCTTTTTTTACAGCCACAATAATCTTCCTAGCCAACTTAGCATTTAAAATTAAATCTGCTCCAGCACCCTGTTTTATTATTTTCTTATCGGGGCAACCCATATTAATATCAATGCCATCAAACTTCATCTTTTTTGCCAGCTTAACTGCTATCACAAATTTTTGAGGATCTTTGCCAAAAAATTGCGCCACAATTGGTCTTTCCTTTTTATCAAATCGCAAATCTTTTAATAGCCTATCTTTCCCAGCAGAACATAAACCATCAACCGAAACAAATTCCGTCCAAAAAACATCAGGCTTCCCACAAGAAGCCACAATCTGACGAAAAGCCATATTTG
>CAZRVJ010000050.1:0-392 GCA_964603535.1 uncultured Candidatus Saccharibacteria bacterium | reverse complement strand
ATCGTTTTCTTTTATGATGTGAGCAGTTTTTAAAAAATTAGAATTATCATAAACTTATTAAAAAGGAGATCTAAATGTTTCTAGTATTATGCATCCAAAACGGTCAATTCACCCTGCAAGAATCAGATGTCAATACAATACCCAAAACAGCAATGAACTTCTTTGATTTTCAGAAAAAAGAAAATTTTTCTTTTGAAAATTTAATAAAAATAACAAAACTTTCAACAAATGATATTCTTGATTTGGGGTTACGCGGACTCATCACTCCAGAAGCCCAAAAAATCATTCAGAAAAAAATACTTATTCAATAAAAAATTATTAAAAACTGGTCGCTTTATGCGACCAGTTTTTCTTTTTTATTAAACCTAAAATTAAAAATAACGCTTGTGCAT
>CAZRVJ010000049.1:3062-4234 GCA_964603535.1 uncultured Candidatus Saccharibacteria bacterium | reverse complement strand
CTGCCGAGGCGCGAAGCGCCGAGGCAATAAACTCGCAACATACAATTTGGCTCCGGCGGTAGGATTCGAACCTACGACCTTCTCGTTAACAGCGAGCAGCTCTACCACTGAGCTACGCCGGAATAAAGTATAAAGACATTTTAATAAATATTCATAAAAAAAGCAACAAAACCCCCCGGGTCGTTAATTTGGCAAATAAGCGTTGTGTTTTGGTTGTTATAGGTATTGCGTCAATATAAAAAACCGTATTATAATTAAAAGAGGAGATATAGCATTTTTTATTTTTAATTATTAGTAATTAAAACATAAAAACATGGAAAAAAAGAAAAAACTAGCGGGCATATTTAAATATGTCGTCATACCAAGTTTCTTGCTTCTAATTATAGCTGTTATTGTAAACTTTTTTGTTTATAAGCTAGAGCTTACTTTTTTTCACAATATTTATAATAATGAAATAGCCGATACCAAGTCTTTAATTAATAGAAGATTTCAAAGCGCTTTGATGGCCGCCGAAGGCATCGGGGCGCTTTTTATTTCTAGTGAAAATGTAAGCGAACGGGAATTTGAGTTATTTGGTTCTACGATTGTAAAAAATTCTGCTTCTGGGGTATTGGCTATGTCTATTACAGTTGAGTGGGTAGATAGTCAAAATAATATTCGTTATATTTATCCGATGGATGAAGATAATGCCAAGATTGTTAATTTAAATTTGAATCAATATCCTAATCGTTTATTACCAATCACTAAAGCAAGGACAACAAAATCCCCAGTTGTTACTGAACCTATTATGTTGGGCCAAGGGTATCCTGGGATATTACTTTATTCTCCAATTTTTAAAGGCGATGAATATCTTGGGCAGAGTGTAGTAGTGATTCGTTTATCTAATTTTGTTGCGCCCGTAGCAGGAATCGCTCCAATTTATGAAAAGAATGAATTTATTCAAACCGATGGTTTTATTATTCCTTTCGGTATTGATGCAATTTTTGATAATACTGGTAAACGCATTGTAAATCCTCAAGGTGATTTAGCAGAAGATGCAGTAGGGCAAAAATATTTAAGTTTTAATAAGGAGGCATTAAGCGAGAATCTTACTTTAGCTGATAAAACTTGGCAATTAAAATTTTCTCCATCTTATGCCACAGAGGTGCATAAAAGAGTTTCTATCTATGTTG
>CAZRVJ010000049.1:1792-3052 GCA_964603535.1 uncultured Candidatus Saccharibacteria bacterium | reverse complement strand
GAGAAATATCACCCCAATCTTTGATTTACTACAGAGACAATTGGTATTTAGATGGGTACTGTCACTTACGCAAAGGATTAAGAAGTTTTGCCTTAGATGGCGTGAAAAAAGCGGAACTTCTAAATAAAAAAGCAGAAGAAATATCAGGATATGAAGCAAAGGACGCTGTTGGGAAGTCTTACTTAGATTTTTGGCTTTTGGTTGATAAGAAAGGTAATCCTGTCACAAAAGAAGCTAGACCTTTTTATCAGGCTATAATGAGTAAGGGATTTATTAATATTACGATGGAGGATCATCTTTATGTGGTGAAAAAAGATGGAGGTCGTTTTCCGCTTTCTTCTAGTATTGCCCCCATAGTAATTGATGGAGTGGTTTCCGGTTCTATTATGACTTTTAGAGATATAACCAAAGAGAGTGAAGTGGATAGAATGAAGAGTGAATTTTTATCTTTGGCAACGCATCAATTATTAACTCCCATTTCAGCGACAAAATGGATAGCCGAAACCGTTTTGAATGAAAAAATTGGTTCATTAAATGCAACTCAAAAAGGATATATACAAGACATACAAGTTTCTATGAAGAGAGCGGGTGAGTTGGTTAATGCTTTGTTAAATATATCTAGAATTGAATCAGGAAGATTAATGATTAAACCGGAGATGACAAGTTTGAAGGATTTACTTGATGGTGTGATTAAAGATGTTGTAGCAAGACTTGAAGAAAAAAATCAAAAAATAGACACAAAAGTAGACCCTAACCTTCCTAAGATTAATGTAGACCCGAGATTGGTGCGAGAAATTTTTATGAATTTTATTACTAACGCTATTAAATACTCCCCGAAAGATAGCGTCATTGCCGTGAATATAGAAGTTATTGGTAATGAAGTTGTTTCTAGTATTAGTGACAATGGTTACGGGATTCCAGAAAGCGAGCAACACAGAGTTTTTGAAAAGTTTTATAGAGGAGAAAATATTGTGGAAAAAGAAAAGGATGGCAATGGTTTGGGTTTGTATTTGGTGAAACAAATTGTAGAGGCGTCCGGAGGCAGAGTCTGGTTTAAAAGTGAGGTAAATAAAGGAACGACATTTTGGTTTAGTTTGCCGCTTTCCGGAAGCATTGCGAAAGCCGGAGAAGTTTCCATTACTTAATATAGGGTAGGGTGGTTATGTCATCGGCAGTTTTGAAACATCCGCTTCAAGCGGATGTTTTTATTTTTATTTGGAAAAATATCACCGATTCATCTTTGCTGGCAGAAAACAGGAC
>CAZRVJ010000049.1:0-1782 GCA_964603535.1 uncultured Candidatus Saccharibacteria bacterium | reverse complement strand
GAAAAATATAAAAATAGAGTTAAAATTAGAACAACATGCCAAGATATTAATTATGTTTTTTATTTACAAATAAAAACATAGCAACAAAATGATAAATTTTTATAAAAAAACAATTCAAGATAAAGCCTTACGACAAATCTCTCAACTGGAAGTCGGTTGCTGGATTAATGTTTTTGATCCGACAGAAGAAGAAATAAATTATTTAATTCAAGAATTAGCTTTGGATGATAATAATATAGAATCCGCATTGGATGAAAGTGAACTTCCTCGTGTTGATTTTATTGGAGAAAATATTTATGTTTTTACCAAATTTATTCCTGACTTCACTAAGAGTGAAGTAGAAACGCATTTAATCGTGATTACTACAAATTTCATTTTGACGCTTTCTAAAAGTCGTCCTCCTTTTATCAATGAAATTGAAAATGGCAGCGTGAATTTTATTACTACCCAAAAATTAAAATGCTTAATCAGCCTTCTTTTCTTAAATGATGATAATTTGGAGAATGCTAGCATGAATGTAGTGAAGAAAATGCAGGCCTATAAAAAATTAGTAGAATTGAAAGAAAACGATTTAAATATCCTTTTGGAGCAAGAAGATTTTCTCAATAAATTAGCATCCTCGTATCACTATATGAACTTATTATATGGAAGGATTAGAAGAAAAGTGGAGTTTTTTGAACAAGATAATGAAATCCTTGAAGATTTAATTATTGAAGCAGTAGAGGGGGTTAACCTTTGCACATCTTCTTTAAAAACCATTTCTAATATTAGAAATTATTATGTTGTTTTTCTTTCCAATAAATTGAATAAAACTATTACTACTTTGACTGTCGCTACTATTATTTTAAGTTTTGCCACTGTTATTTTCGGTCTTTTTGGAATGAACGTTCAATTACCATTTCAAGAATACGCCGATGTTGTTTATTATTTAGTAGGAATAGTGTTTATCATCTGCATTGGCATTATTGTTTATTTGAAGAAAAGAGATATAATATAATAAATTAAGATAAAATAAAAAATATAATTTATGAAAAATAAAAAAGTTTTAATAATTTCCGCAATCATATTATTAATCATTGTTGTATTAGGAGTTTGGTTTTACTCGGATAGATCAAATGGTTTGAATCTTGGTAAGGACAATCAAAATACAGAAATGGAGCAACAAAACAATACTCAAAATAATATGTTAGTGAAAGAAGGCTTTTCTATTATTTTGCCGGAGGGCTGGATGGAAGGTGGCGCTATTGAGGGGGTATCCGCTTTGGCGTATAAAGTTAATGAGAAAATTACAGATGTAGCGGCTAAAGCTGTGAATTTTGTCAGTTATTTTTCTATTGCTTCTGACGTTTCTCAGGGTCGCAATATAGCGGAATACGCAGAGTATACAAAGACAGCATTGCGAGGAGTAGCCCCAGAGATTAATTTTGTTGCAGATAAAGATTTAACTATTGATAATAGATCAGCTCATGCTCTTGAAGCAGAGCTTACTCAAGAAGGGATTGATTTCAAGATTTTATTGGTTATGATTCAGGGTGAGGGAGATAAAATTTGGATAACTTCCTTTAATACATTGAAGAGTACTTGGGATGATTATAAAGACGATTTTTATCAGACTGCGAATACTTTTAAAGTAAAAATAAATTAAAAGAGTGGCGTGTTGGCCTCGGCGCGTATCTGCGTACCGGGGCTTCTTTTTTAGCAATTTTAGTTTACAATATAAATATGACAAAAATTTTGAAATGGGAAATTTGGGGTGCAGTATTTATCTCTTCATTGGGGATT
>CAZRVJ010000048.1:0-4258 GCA_964603535.1 uncultured Candidatus Saccharibacteria bacterium | reverse complement strand
AAATGGGGCGTAAAAAAATCCGAGATCGGAAAATTTTTTGATTGTTCCAGCTTTACTCAATATTTGTATAAACGCATCGGAATTGAAGTGCCCAGAACAACAGTTTTACAAGCATATCATGGACAAATAATAAAAGCGGCCCAAAAACCACCATTTTTTCAAGAAAAAGATTTGAAAATTGGAGACCTTCTTTTTTTTAAAGGCGAAAAAGGACATTACACAAAAGAATTCCCAAATGGCATTGGGCACATAGTAATGTATCTGGGAAATGGAAAATTTATACACGCCACTACCGACAAAGGAGTACCAAGTTATAGCATAGGTTTAGATTTAAAAAATAAAGTTATGCCCGGAAAAGAAAGCGGTGTTAAAATAGAAAATTTTTCTAAGATTGTGAATAGAAAAGACTTTCAAATTGCCAAGAGAATTTTAAACGATTAACAACAAAAAGCCCATTTTACTAAATGGGCTTTTTTATTGACTCATTTGCCAATATTATGCTATAATATTTAAAGCTAAAATTAAAAAGGAGAATAAATGATAGGATATTTACTGCGTAAGTCTGTGATTGTTATAGTAGTCATCGGCGTTATTGTTTCAGTATTTGTGCCTGATATAATTTCTAGGAAAATTTACCGAAGGAGGTGCAAATGAGCCGCGACATAATAGTCCCTCTTTATCTATTAATGGGACTGATCTTAGAAGTCACAAAAATAATTTGCTGTGATTTTGAAGAAACAAATAATGTGTTTGACATTGTCAAACCATTGATTGATGTTGTCGTCTGGCCGATCATGATCGGACAGATGATAAAAAAATTGAAATAGCAAAAAAACAGCTTCTCAAAAGAGAGGCTGTTTTTATTTTCAAAATATCTTAGATTTGCCCCAAAGGAACACTCCAAAGAAGCAAACTTAAAATAAAGATTATCACCAAAATAAATAAAATAACTTTACTAAATTTTTTAAACTTCATTTGTCTGATTGATTAATTTGCGACGCAAATTATTTTTAAAGATATTCTTCTTCTAATCCCTTCATAGAATGATGCTCTCGCAATTTATCCAATGCCTTGGCTTCAATTTGTCTGATTCTTTCACGAGTTACTTGAAATTCCTTACCAACTTCTTCCAGAGTATGACCGACGCCATCCTCTAAACCAAAACGCATAGAAATAATTTTTTGTTCCCTATCAGCTAAATCATTAAGAATTTGTTTCAACTGATCACGCAATAAACTATGAGTGGCGGCTTGAGTGGGAGAAACTGATTTTTCATCGGAAACAATTTCACCCAAAAAAGAATCATCGTCGGAATCACCGATAGGAGTTTCCAAAGATAGTGTCTCTTGAGCAATTTTAGCCAAATGATGAACCTTTTCCACTTCCATGCCCATTTCCGCGGCAATTTCCTCCGGCAATGGATCGCGTCCTAAATCCTGAGACAATCTTCTGCGCGCTTGTGAATATTTAGAGAGAGTTTCAATCATATGAACTGGAATTCTAATAATTCTGGTCTGATCAGCTAAAGCGCGAGTAATAGCTTGTCTTATCCACCAAGTAGCATAAGTAGAAAACTTAAATCCTTTAGTATAATCAAATTTTTCCACGGCGCGAGCCAAACCAATATTCCCCTCTTGAATTAAATCCAAAAGAGTTAAATTAGGACTACGATTAACATATTTTTTAGCAATAGAAACTACTAATCTTAAGTTGCTTTGAATTAAAATTTGTCTAGCCTCTTTATCGCCCTCCTGAACGCGTTTAGCCAACTCTCTTTCTCTGGCCGCGTTTAATAAAGGAATTTTACCGATTTCTCTTAAATAATTTTGAACCGCATCGGAAATCTCTCCAAGATCTTCAACGCGTGTAGCCTTTTTAAGATCCTCTTCGGAGATTTCACCTTCGGATGGCAATTCAATCAAATCTTTGGAGGTAATCACTTCAACATCAGCCTTTTCGCACATATCATAAATTTGCTCCAAAAAAGAGACATCACTTTCTATTTGAGGAAAAGAGGTTAAAATTTCTGTTTCTGTGATAAAACCACGCTCCTTACCTTTTTTTAGAAGGACATTAAACTTCTCCTGCCAAAGCTCTGTTTTCTTTCCTTTTTTAGGAGCAGGTTTCTTCTTAAAAATTATTTTTTTAGCCGCGATTTTCTTGGCCGGCTTTTTATTTTTTTTCGCAACTATTTTTTTATTTGTTTTTGCCTTTGCCTTTGATTTTAATTTTGATTTTATCATGATTATATTTATTAAAATATTTAAAACTTATTAAAAAACTTTTAATTAATATTTGGAAAAATCTTTCAATAATTCTTTAAACTCATCCAAGTGTTTTTTTAGCGCTTCCATATTATTATCCCTTTCAGCTGCCTTAATTAATTGTGTTTTTTGACTAATAAGGCCTTTGAGAACTTCCTTACGCAATTCATGGATAGCATTATCAAATTCCCCCAATAAATCCGCGTCTTCTTCAAACTGATATTCGGCTAATAGATTGAAATACCCTATCTTTTCAGACAAAGCCTCGTTATCAGTTAAAATAGCACAATCTTTGGCAAGTATCAATGCTTCGGCCAAACTTAGATAATCGCCCTCTAAATACCCTTTAATCTCACTTAATCTCTCTCTAATTTCTTGTTTTTTAACAGCTAAAGCTAAAATTCTTTCAAAAAGCAATTCTTTTCTCGTTTTTAAAATTTTAACAGCCTCTTTAACATCCTGTTTTATCTCTCTATAATCGCGCGCGTCCAATTGCAATTTTTCCAACTGTTCCTCTAAATACGATTCCTTAATATCTAAATCGGCAGATATTTTATTTAACCAATGTGATTTTTCCACCGAATTAGAAAGCCAATGAATTTTAGAAAGCATGAAATCAACGGCTTGTTTTTTCTTTCCTACATCTTCCTTATCCAAATCATTAAAAGCCAAACGATAATAGTAGTCGCCGGATTCTTCTTTTGCTTCTATAATCTTTTTTATTTCTCCAGGGTATTTTTGCAAATAATCAGCCAAATCTTTGATATTTTCTGGCAAACTTAAAACATAAACATTAAAATCAAAAGCCTTAGCCAAATCAATAGCGCGTTCGGTTGCCATTCTACCAGCATCATCCATGTCATAAGCCACCACCAAAGTTTTTGCTAAACGTTTCAAAAGGCGCAATTGGTCTTCTGTTAAAGCCGTACCAGAAGTGGCAATGACATTATCCAAGCCATTTTGCCAAGACATCAAAAAATCCATTTGACCCTCCACTAATACTGCTTCACTTTTTTCTCGGATAGCTTTTTTATTTTTTGAAAATCCGTATAAAATTTTGCCTTTATTAAAAATGGGGTTTTCCGGTGAATTTAAATACTTAGGTTCATTTTCATATTTGACCTCTCCAAAAATTCTCCCAGTAAAACCAGCCACATTATCCTGACTGTCAAAAATAGGAAAAATAATTCTAGAACGAAAACGATCAAAATAAAAACCAGGATTTTTAACGGATCTAATCACCAATCCGGTTTTTAAAATATCATCCTGTTTAAATCCCTTTTTTATTAAATATTGGTTCAAAGTGTCGCGACCATCAGGCGCAAAGCCCAATTGCCAAAAATCAATAGTTTTATCCTGCAATCCCCTCTCTTTCAAATAACCCAATGCTTGAGAATTATTTTTTAAATATTTTATAAAAAAATCACTAGCCGCTTCCGTAATTTCACGGAGTTTTGATATTTCATCTTTGACGCGCGGATCTTCTTTTCTTAATTCCACACCCGCTTGCTTCGCTAATAACCTTAAAGCTTCCGGAAATTCCAAATTCTCAAACTTCATTACAAATTTAAAAATATCTCCGCCCTCTCCGCAACCGAAGCAATGAAAAATCTGTCTTTCAGGAGAAACCATGAAAGACGGAGTTTTTTCTTTATGAAATGGACACAAACCTTTATAATTAGCGCCAGCTTTGGAAAGCTTAACGTGAGTACCAATTATCTCTACAATGTCCAAACGATTTTTGACATCATCTATTACTCCCATAAATTAATTCAATTCCCAATAAAGCTTCAATTTTCTAAAGCTTTCCTATTTCATCTTCACTCTCACAAAATACTTCTTTCCTATTTTAATGATATATTCCTTTCCTTTTTCTAAAACCATAAATGGATCCTTAATTTTTTTATCATCAATATCAACGCCACCAGCCATGATTAAATTTTGACTAGCCGAATTACTTTTAATGCTCTTATCTATTTGGGGCAATAATTTAA
>CAZRVJ010000047.1:0-4277 GCA_964603535.1 uncultured Candidatus Saccharibacteria bacterium | reverse complement strand
GGAACGAAAGGATTCTTCAAAGGTCTTTTCGGTAGCGGAAATTAAAACTTATGGCTTATCTTAAAGACCCAAAAACCGGAAAATATATAGTCACTGATACAGTGCCAACTGCAACAGTAAACACCTCTGTCCCAACTTCTGCTGGGAATATTAAGTACGGTAAAAATGCTCAAGGCGGATATACAAAAATTGAGTCGGACACTTCTGCCGGATCTTCTGCCAAACCAAACATCACTACGGTGGCCGGACTTAAAGATTACGCCCTAAAAAACAATGTCGATGTTTCCGATGCCCAACCACAAGAATCGACACTGCAAAAAATTCTCCATGTCTTAAACACCGGTGCGTATGCTGTGGGAGGTGTTATAAGCGGAAAAGGAATTGTTAAAGGCATCAAGGAACACACTTTGCCTTCCGAAGCTCTTGGCATTAAAAACCCAGTCGGTGGTTTTATTGCCGATGTTTTGCTTGATCCGACTACATACATAACATTCGGCTATGGGGCGGAAGCCAAACTTGCGACAAAAGCTGGTGAAGTAGCTTTGAGTAAAGCTGGGAGTAGTCTGCTTAAAAAATCTATTTTAGAGCTTGGCGAGGAGGCCGGACGAAAAGCTGTTGCCACAAAAGTGCTCGAGGAGGGTGGTGAAAAGTTTTTGGCCAAAGACGGATTGAAATTCATGGGCAAACAAATCTTGCCTCGCAATGTAGTAACAGCACCATTTAAAGTCGCAGACACGCTGGTAGAGAAAACTCCGGTGGTCGGCAAACTATATCAAGGTGCGAAAGACTTGGCCGGTAAAGCATTTGTGCCATTCAAATCAATTAAAGACATGCCGGGTGGAATAGGCCAGCAGTATGTCGATAAATTTTCTGCCTTCAGTAAAGCAACCAGATCAGAAGTCGGCAAAGCCGTTGAGGAAGTATCGGCTCTTGGAAAAACAGCCAAGAAAGAACTGGGAGATAAAGCTGGAATTGAAGTCGGAAAAATACTTGAGAATGTGCCTAAACCTCAAATGCCACTACCGAGAGCCCTTGAACCAATCAAAGATATGGTCAAGGGTGTTGATCTTGGTGACATAAAAGGAGTCGACCGAAATAATATCGTAGACATGAAAGTATTCGGATCTTCCGTAGAAGGAAAACTAAAGCCAAACGATGTTGATGTTTTCGTAAAAGTTAAAGACGGCTCAATGAAGTTTAAAAATGCTGGTGGTCTTCCAAGTCCGATCGTAATCAAAAAAGGAAAAGTCCAATACTTTATCATGCCCGAAAGCCAAGGCGATGAATTGCTGGATGCGATGCTTTATACTGGCAGAAAAGATCAGAGTCGATTATATTCCGGAACGGCCGTAAAAGTGCCGAAACCTTATTGGAATGGAATGATGAAAGTAAACGATGACACTGCCCAAGCTGGCAATAAAGTCATAAACGAGATCACCGACTACATAAGAGGCCAGCATAAAACATTTGCCACCAAAGAAAAAGAAAGAGGTCTCCTCGACTACACTTTGCCCGATTATCTTCGCCACTACCTGACACCAGAGGGTCGCGATTTCTTACAGAAAGGCAGTGCAAACATTACTGGTGAGTTAAACAAACCGTTGCGAGTAAAAACACCATTTGCCAAGGAAAGAGAGCTAAACGATACGATTGGCGGAATTAATAAATACTTCCAAAAACAACACGGTGTCAGTCAGATGTTTGAAAGCGATGCGTTCAAAGCATTCGCGGCTCGAAAAGCCGAACACATCAAAGCTGTAAATACCTATGACTTCCTAACTAATGTTGGAAAAGAATTCGGACGACCAGCTGAAGTGATGACTAAAGAAATCAAGAATCCAGTAACTGGAAAAATGGTGACTAAAGAGATCACAAAACCAATCTACGAAAACGGAATCAAATACATTGAAAGTTCAGTACCACAACTTAAAGGAACGCTTCTGCCCGAACAGATCGTAAAGCATGTTGATGACACTTATAAAGTTTTAACCAACGAGGAAGCAACGAAAAAGTTTCTCGGTCTTTATGATAAAATTTTGAATTTTTGGAAAGGATCAGTCACTGGCTGGTTTCCAGCTTTCCATACAAGAAACTCAATCGGTGGAATTTTCAATAACTGGATTGCTGGTGTAAAAAGTCCGACTCGTTATCTGCAAGCTGACCAAATTGCCAGAGGTGCTGAGGGTGCGATAACCACTCAGATCGGTACTAAATACACATATGGCCAAATAAGAGATATTGCCAACAAACTGGGAGTCGTGGGACAGCCGGGTTATTTGGATGTCATGAAAGAAGTAGAAAAAGACATTGGAAAAGGTCCGGTGGCAAAACTGATGGATACGCCAAAAAAAGCGATGGAGATTGTAGAAAACAGACTTCGCTTGCCTTTGTTTGTTGATCGCTTAATTAAAGGCGATGCACCTGAACAGGCGGCTAAGGCCGTGTTCCAATTTCACTTCGACTATGCACCGGAAGCGTTGGCACCATTTGAGCAGAACATAATGAAGCGTTTGTTGCCATTTTATAAATGGACTCGTGGCAATATTCCACTCCAACTCGAACAGATGGTAAAACAACCCGGAAAGTATGCTGGAATTGGAAAAGCCGTACAAGGATTGCAATCAGACAAAGAAAAAGCCAAAGAGGAATTCTCAATATTACCTCCTTATATGAGAGAGGGTTTGCCGATCAGACTTGGCGAAAAAGGCGGATTCTCACAATACCTCTACGGACTCGGATTGCC
Organism: uncultured Candidatus Saccharibacteria bacterium; assembly: GCA_964603535.1. GTDB lineage: Bacteria > Patescibacteriota > Minisyncoccia > UBA6257 > JAAZHW01 > DAONDV01. The sequence goes on along the minus strand of CAZRVJ010000047.1, from coordinate 1,534 downwards.
GGTTGAGGATGTAAACAGATTATATAAAGGAAGTGCTAAAAGAACGCTGGCCAGTTTTATTGGCGAGTTATCTCCGCTTCTTAAATATCCAATCGAAGCTGGAACGGGACAAAACTTATTTACCGGTGAGCCGATTGAAGCAAACAACAATGTCTATCCATTCATGAATAAAGTTCCGGGACTCCGTGATTGGCTTGAAGTGACAGAAAAGAAAAACAAAGACGGATCAACTGGTTATGTCGCCAATGCTTATAAACTCCATTTCCTAAACACTGCGTTGGGGAGATTCTACACTACAGCCGGAAAACTGACCGATGATAAAACATCCGGTGCGGTTAAGTTTTTGTACGGACTGATTGGTGCAAAAGCAAAGTCTGTAGACATTGAAAAAGAAAAGTTCTGGCGTGATCAAGAACAACAAGACAGTCTTGAACAAGCTTTGCAAAATAGAGGTCTCCTAAAACAGTATCAGAGGGCTTATGTCCCGAAATAAAAATATGGATAAAACAGAGTATCAAAACCAAATACAAGATGAACGACTTGATCGAGTCGAGAAAACCGTAAACGAAATTAAAGACAATCATCTCGTTCACTTACAAGAGGATGTGACGAAAGTCGGGACTGATGTCGACTGGCTCAAGCGTTTCTTTTGGATCTTAGCAACTGCATCAGTGGGAGGTCTGATAACCGCTCTAATAAATTTATTAATAACTGTAAACAAATAAAACTATGAATATCATTCAAAAAAAGTCTCCAAACTTCTGGGCTGGTCGCAACAGTTATCGGCCGGAAGCAATTGTCATCCACATCATGGACGGTACGCTGACCGGAACTGATGCGTGGTTTACAAATCCAGCATCGCAAGTCAGTGCTCACTACGGAATCGGGAAAAATGGCGAAGTACATCAGTATGTCAAAGAGGAAGATACCGCTTGGCACGCTGGCAGGATAGATACGCCGACTTGGAAGTTTATCAAACAAAAGGTAAATCCAAACCTTTATACAATCGGAATTGAGCACGAGGGAAAGCCGGATGACATATGGACTGAAGCAATGAAACAAGCGAGTGCAATGATGATCCATGAGATCTGCCAACGCTGGCAAATACCGGTCGACCGTGATCACATTGTTGGCCATTTTGAGATTTACTCAAAGAAACCAAATTGTCCGGCAACTGATAAGCGAATACTGGACGAGCTTGTTGCCCTTGCCGGTGATCATACTCCAAACACCTCAGTCGAGGACGGTGTGAGAAAGATTGAGGAGGGTTTGGCCATTATAAAGAAAATTATTTATTAACCTATGACAACACCACAAAAAGAAGCGTTAAAGCACCTAGCGATCGTTTTCCTTTACTCCGGAGTCTCGTCAATCCTGCCGATCGTCTTGGCTTACGTAGAGCATGACCCTCGCTGGACACTGCTGATACCACTTATAAACTCGGCTTGGTATGCAGTGAGCCGATACCTCAAGGAAAGCAAGCTAATTGAGGAATCCGACACGAAGGGTGACCAATTTTAGCTAAATTAAGCAA
>CAZRVJ010000046.1:0-4285 GCA_964603535.1 uncultured Candidatus Saccharibacteria bacterium | reverse complement strand
GCCAGCAAATCTTTAACTTCCTTACGTTCATAAAATTTAGTGCCCCCAAAGATATCATAAGAGATGCCACTTCTTAAAAAAGATTCTTCCAAAACTCTAGATTGGGCATTAATACGATAGAGCACAGCAAAATCCCTCAATTCATAACGCCTAGTGCTCATCATTTTACTGATCATTCCCACAACAAAATCAGCCTCGGCTGTTTCATCTCTAGTTTGCACCAAAAAAATAGGAGAGCCCTCAGAATTATTAGTAATCAATACTTTTTCCTTGCGCCATTTATTATTCTTAATAACTTCCTGCGCGGCGCTTAAAATGCTTTTAGTTAAACGATAACTCTCTTTTAAAACAACGATTTTAGTATCCGGCCAATCCTTATCAAAATTTAAAAAATTTCTAAAATCTGCCTGACGCCAAGAATAAATGGATTGGTCATCATCCCCCACCACGCATAAATTACGATATTTACTCGCCAACATTTTAATCAAAGAATATTGGCTAGTATTAGTATCTTGATACTCATCAACCATGATGTATTTCCAAAGATCCTGATATTTTTCTAAAACATCAGGATTATCCCTGAAAATTTCCACGGGAATTTTAATCAAATCGTCAAAATCAAAAGCATTGCTTTTGATTAATTTTTCTTCATACAACTTATAAACTTTAGCAACATTTTCTTGAAAGAAATTCATTGCTTGCTTTTCATAAGTCGCGCTATCAATCAGTTCACTTTTAGCGCGAGAAATTTCCTCGCGTACTGATCCATAATTGAATTGTTCTTTGGGCAAGCTTAATTCTTCCAAGCATTTTTTAATCAGACTACGGGAGTCGTCTTCATCAAAAATAGTGAAACTCCTGCTTCTCTTTGTTCTTTCCCAAAGATCACGCAAAATTCTCACGCCCAAACGGTGAAAGGTGCCAACAAAAGGCTTATCATATTCCAAGGTCTTCTTGCCCAAAATTTTAGCCACCCTCTCCTTCATCTCTTCTGCCGCCTTATTGGTAAAAGTCACGGCTATAATATTATCAGCGGAAACCCCCAGAGCCATTAAATAGGCCAAACGATGAGTAATAGTATTGGTCTTACCAGAGCCAGCGCCGGCAATAATCAAAACTGGCCCCTCAGTTTGAATGGCAGCTTGCCTCTGATATTCATTAAGTTCATTTAAAATAGAATCTTTATCCATAGTTTACCTATTTTATCATATTTATTGAAGAAAGGACAAAAAAATATAAAAAATGCCATGAAAATTCCAAAATTCACCTCTAAAATCGCCAATTTGAAGAAACCCTGAACAAGATTATCAAGGCTTGACAATTATTACTAATCATGCTCACGAGTATTGACACTGGGTTCCTATGAGGTAAAATATATATAATCTTTATTTTTATCGTTTTTCCAACGAAAATCGTGAGAAATTGAGAGAAAAATTTAAATTTTAACCTATTAGTACTCTTTTCGGACATTATTATTGGCTGGCTAAGCACGGCCTCGAACGGTTAAGACAAGAAAACCCATATTTTAAGCGGCTCTTCAGTGGAGAGCCTCTTTGTGTTTTTAGAGACCAAAGAGTGTTTTTTACTGCTATTTTTACTGTTTCTTTAACTATTGGCTTCATTTTATTGAATTTCACCTTAGAAAAACCTCTAGCCAGTCTCGCTAACTACGATAGTGGGGTAATCGGTGGATTAGAAGCAGAGGCCGAAACTGAAAAAGTGGAATTTACCTCGGGAGAATCAATTATCCCCCCTCAAGCCCAAAATGAGACTCAAAATTTAAAATCTGATGCCTCTCAAGAAGCTGTTGCGGTTACTCAAACCGAAACTTCAGGCCAACCCGAAGACTTATTAGGATTTTATATTTCCAGCCAAGACTCTTTAAATAATCAAAACTCCCCTCTTACTAGCATTCGCCAAGAAAGAAGCGGGGTTTTAGTTTATACCGTACAAAAAGGAGACACTCTTTCAACAGTGGCTGCTGATTTTGGTATTAACCGCAATTCTATCACTTGGGCCAATAACCTAAAAAGCAACTATTTAAAACCTGGACAAGAAATCGTTATCTTACCGGTTTCTGGAGTGAAACATGAAATAAAAGTTGGCGATACTTTAGAAGCCATTGCCACATATTACTCCGCAGACCCACAAAAAATTACCGAATTTAACAATTTAAAAAACAACACTCTCAAACCGGGAGAAACTTTAATTATCCCTGATGGCAAAATACCACAACAAACTCCACGCGCTTCATCTCAGACAAAAACAGCTACTCTCCCCTCATATCCCAATTATTATTCTATTCCTACTACTGGAATCAACTGGGGCATCTTGCATGGCAACAACGCTATTGATATAGCTAATCGTTGTGGCACTACCGTATCAGCTTCTGCCGAAGGTTTAGTAACAAGTGTAAACTTTGGCTGGGATTCTGGCTTTGGTAACAATATAAAAATTCAGCATCCTAATGGCACAGAAACTTTATATGCTCACTTAAGCCAAATTGATGTCAAAGAAGGACAATATGTCTCTAATGGAGACGAAATTGGTTTAATGGGAGACACGGGATACTCTACCGGTTGTCACTTACACTTTGAAGTACACGATGCTAGAAACCCTTTCGCTAAATAACATTTAAAAACAGCCGCTGTAAACGGCTGTTTTTTTATCAAATAAAAAGAAATTACGGCATCAAACTATCGGGGTAAATTTCAATTTTATTAAGATTAGATTGCTGAAGATTAGGGAAATGAGCCATCCAAGTATATTCAAATTGTTGAGTGGCGCTACCGGATAAATTATTTATTTCTGTTTTTACAACATTTAATAACTCACCGGTCTTAGAGTAAACCAGAATTACCATATCTACCAAAGGGAAACTATTCGTCATTTTGTTATTAATTTTACCGGTCACTTTTAAATACCCAGGGCTTTTAGCATCTTCTAAGAATTGCGCCTGCACGTCATAAACGCCAAACAAATCTTTAGAGGTTTTATCTGAGGCAAACCACTCAAAACTGCTTTGATCAAAAACTACTTCTATTCTAGAAAAATCCGTCGCCTTCATCTCAACTTTAGGAACAACCAAAAACTTAGCGCTGGCAGGATAAATATATGATTTATCAGTAATAGTATTTTTAATTTGGCCAAAAGAATCCAAAAAATTAATTTGATAAGCAAATTTTACTCCATAACCAACATTAGAATTTCTAATTTTAGTAGAAATAGCGATAAAATCATTACCAACACTTAAGGCCACGGGCTGACTAACAACCTCTAAATTTTTAGCATTTTTAATAGCACAAACCACACAAGAACCACCACAATCAATACCAGTTTCTTTGCCATTTTGTTTTCCATCAAAACAATCTGCCTTAGGAAGATTAATAATGAAAAAGAGCGCAATAATGACAATTAAAACGCTAATCGGGACAAGAGCAATAACTATTTTTTTCCTGCTTCTTTGCCCCTCTCTTAAAATATTATTTTGTTCTAAATTGTTATCCATAAGCTTATTATACCACACAATTATGAGCATAAAAACACCGAAAACATCATATATTTGTTCTTTTTAGCCTCAAAAACAAAAAGTTGGAACATTGACTTTTTGTCATTTTTATGATACAATAATAATAGCTTAAAAATTTAAAATTAAGGAGGTTAAAATGCCTGAAAAAGTAGGAATTATTGCTTTTGCGTTCGGACAGCCCTGGGGGATACCGGCAAATTATGAAATCGCCCAGGTGACCAAAGGTCTTTCTGAAATGTACAGTGCGCCAATATACACTCAGAAAGACATTTTATTCAACATCCTCCCCGAGGACGTTGAATACATCAAAGAAGACGACAACCCCCCTCCCACCCTGCGCATTGCACGAGGCGCAGTGCAATGGGCAAAAAGAAGGGGAATAACCATCCTTTTAATCGTCGCGGCTGAGCCGCATCGCTGGCGTGCTATTCGAGACGTCAGGGCCGCAATTAGTGAAAGAGGATTAGGGATCACCTATTTTTCCCATAGGGGGTGGAGAGAAGAGATGAAGGATTTATGGTTCTCTTCAATCTCCTCCCAAAAGAGGACCCGCTCCTGGTGGAGCTGGTGGTCTCGCGAGATAATCGCGAGGTTACTCCCCTTCTGGCTATATAAAATTATAGCCAGCTAAACTCGGGCGGCGAAATCTGCAAACAGATTTCGCCGCTTTTTTATATTCTCTGTCAGAAAACCGCGACCGTTAGGTCGCGGATGAATGACTGCCCGGAGGTCGCCGAAGGCGACCGTAGGAGAATA
>CAZRVJ010000045.1:3737-4403 GCA_964603535.1 uncultured Candidatus Saccharibacteria bacterium | reverse complement strand
TTTCCTATTGTTAATTTTATTCCTAGATTTGTTTCTTCAGAAAATTATGCCAGTAATTTTGGTTTGGAATGGATCAAGCATGCTCAAACCCAATACGATAGTCATGCTGGCGTTAATCTTTCTGAAAAAAGATTTTTTGAAGAAACTAAATGGCCAAGGGATTTGTCTGGCGAGGTTATTTTAGAGGCCGGATCCGGATCCGGTCGTTTTACTGAACAGGCAGCTAAGACAAAAGCTATGATTATTTCTTTTGATTATAGCGTGGCAGTTGAGGCTAATTATCAGTCTAATGGCAATAAAGACAATGTTCTGATTATCCAAGCTGATATCTACAAAATGCCTTTTAGAAAAAATTATTTTGATAAAATATTTTGCCTCGGAGTCTTGCAACACACTCCTGATCCTAAGAAATCATTTTTTAATTTGGTAAATTATTTAAAACCAAAAGGGAAAATATGCATAGATGTCTATCGTAAATTAAGGCTTTTGTTTTTTACTAAATATTTTGTAAGGATTTTTACCAGAAAAATGAATGCGGAGAAATTATACCAAAGATGCAAAAAATGGGTTAATTTGTTATGGAAGCCAACGGCCTTGATCGCCAAATTGCCTAAGGGGCGATATATTAATAAATTGTTATTTGTTTTTGCTGATTATCGTGGTTGG
>CAZRVJ010000045.1:0-3727 GCA_964603535.1 uncultured Candidatus Saccharibacteria bacterium | reverse complement strand
AAAACAATAAAAAAATGGTTTTTTGAAGCCAGATTAAAAAATATTGAAGTTACCCCCGGCTATAATGGCATAGAGGGTAGAGGAGAAAAATCTGAATAAAAAATTATGGATTTTTTGCAAGAATGGTGAGAATCGCGAAATCCAAAAAAGAATTTATAATTTTCCCAATAATTATACCCATTAACCCAAATTGGACGCTAACAAAAACAATAATTATATTGATAATAGGCATAACGATATTTGCTTTGTATAATTTTTTGGTTTCTTTTTGCGCATATAAAATAGTGGATGGTATGATTGAAGGTACAGCTAATAAAGAAATGGCAAAAATTTGACTATAAAATACTGACTCTAAATATTTTGGAAAAATTAATTTAAAGACAACTGGTGCAACGACAACATAAAAAATCAATGCGGCTATAGAAAATATTTCTAAAATTATTATTTTGCTTTTTAAACTTTTTAGCGCTTGATCTTTATTTGATTGGGCGTATTTGGGAAATGCCAATACGCCGATTTGATTCATTAAATTACTCAATTGAGATGGAGCGCTGGTTGCTATAGAGTAGATAGCAAGCCCTGCGGCGCCAACATAATGAAATACTAAAATTTTATCAATATATTTATAAATCTCACTAACTATTTTCATAACCGTTAGATGTTTTCCATAAGAAATCATTTCTGGGTCTTTGCTATCATTGGGGGGATATTTTTTTAATGTTCTAAAAAGAAAGACAACTCTTATAAGAGAATAGGCGATAAAATAGGCAAAAACTATTAAAATCGGATTTTTAGTAAAAATTAGCGTTGAAGTTATGGTGACAACCCCAAATATTATTTCAAAACTTCCCAATAAGGAAAAAAGACGAAAATTTTTTCTTCCGGTTAATAAATAATTATAAATGTTAAAATTGCTAAAAATCGGTAAAAAGATTGCGACAATTAAAAAGCAAAAGAAAAGAGTTTGATTTTGTTGCAAAAAGTAATACAGGGCGATAGCAATGGACGCGCCAGAGCCAATCAAACTCCACTTTATTTGTGTCTTTAGGCCTTCTTTTAAATCTCCTTCATTGCCCATGGCGACGCTTCTATTAAAGGATGTCAGAATCCCATTAAGAGAGGGTATCATTAGAATGCTGCAGACGGACAGCACATATTTATAAATACCGAATGATTCTTTGGGTAATAAATTAGCAAAAGCGATTGAAAGAATAAGGGCGCCCAAAGAGGAAATGCCCTGGTTTAAAGAAAGCCAAAAACCGCCTTTGGCTAAATAGACCATATCGGTTTTGGTGTATTTTTCAGACCACTTGAGTGCTGCTACTGTTTTTTCTTTAATAAACTTAATCATAATTGTTTGCGACAAGCAATGCCAATATACAAATACATACGAATCATACAAATGAAATAATTACGTTTCTGCCAGTATCGATTTTATTTTCATTATAATTTATAATGGGGATATAATCAATTTGTTATGAAAATTTGTTTTTTTGCTAATAGTGATTTTTATTTAGTGAAATCTAGACTAAATCTAATCAAGGAGCTAAAAAAAATTGGTTGGGATGTCTATGTTTGTTGCCCAGAAACTAATAGGGATTTTGTTAATGATTTAGTTGGAGCAGGGGCAACTTTTTTGCCTTCGCGCATTAAAAGAGGTATAGGATTTTTTAGTAATATTTCTTATTTTTTTCAAATTAAAAATATTTGTAAGCAATATCGTTTTGATTTGTGCCACAATTTTACTCCCAAAGTAAGTATTCTTGGTTCTTGGGCTCAGAAATCATCTGGTATAAAAAATATTGTTTGCTCTATAAGTGGTTTGGGTTATGTCTACTCCAGCTCGGGGATTTTTTATAAAATTCTACAATTTATAGTTAATAGATGCTATCGTTCTGTTTTTAATATTTGTAGCAGAGTCATCTTTCAAAATCCAGATGATTTAAAATTATTTTTAAATAAAAAAATAGTAAAAAAAGAAAAAACAGAATTAATTTTCGGGTCAGGTATTGATAGTGATTATTTTCAAAAAGAAAAAGCCGAAACCGGAAAAGTAGAAGAAATAAAAAGACAATTAAATTTAAACGGAGAGGTGGTAGTAACCATGATTAGTCGTTTGCTTTGGCAAAAGGGGGTGCGTGAATTTGTAGAAGCTTCAGAGAAAATAAAAAATTCAAAAACAAAATTTGTTTTAGTTGGGCCCATTGATAAAGAAAGCCCCGATCACATCCCTCACAAAAATATTAGCGAATGGGAGAATTCTGGTCTAATCCAATATTTAGGAGATAGAAAAGACATCAGGGAAATTTTATTTTTATCAGATATTTTTGTTTTCCCTTCTTATTATCGCGAGGGGATACCTAAGGTTTTATTGGAGGCCGGGTCTATGGAGAAACCTTTGGTGGCGGTTGATAATGTTGGGACACGAGAAATAGTAGAGGATGGTGTCAATGGTTTTTTGATTGAGGCTCAAAAAGTTCAGGATTTATCAGAGGCTATCATTAAATTAGTGGAAAATCCTGATTTGAGGCAAAAATTGGGGGCGGCTGCTAGGCAAAAGGTATTGCAACAATTTAGCAATAAGATCGTTATAAGTAAGACGATGGAAGTATATAATTTAATAATCAATAGCCAAGAAACAATAACCAAAGAATTATAATTTGTATCTTGGAATTTAAATATTATAGTTGTATAATTAGCTTATGAGAGAATTTAGAGAAATTTCTTGGCAGAGTATATGGCGTTTAGTTTTTATCGCAATCTTGATTGCGGCGTTTTTCTATTTGCGTTCAGTTTTTGTTGTTTTGTTTTTTTCTATTATTCTTTCTTCTGCTCTTGATCCGGCAATTGATTGGTTCCAGAAAAAAGGATTGGGAAGAATTTTGGGAACAATTATTATTTATATTTTAAGTTTAGGAGCAATTGCTTTAATTTTATTTTTTGTAGCTCCAGTAATTTATCAGGATGCTTTAGGTGTTATTGATTTAGTTCCGGGGTATTCAGAAAAAATAGCCAATTATCTTATTGGCTCTGAGTTTGCTTCCAATATCAATGAAATTATTTTGAATTATGGAAATTCTTTTTTGAAAGGCGGATCAATGGCAGTCTCCATTCTTTTCGGAGTGATCGGAGGATTAGCATCTGTTTTGAGCGTTCTCTTAATTTCTTTTTATCTTTTGATTAAACGCGATGGCATTGAATCTTTTTTCCGCGCGGTTTTGCCGCAAAGTATGGAAAATACCGTGATCCGTCTTTGGGATCGTGTACGTTTACGCATCGGCCATTGGTTTAGGATTCAAATGCTTTTGAGTTTATTTGTTGGATTACTAGTTTTTATTTCTTTGCTGATTTTAGGTGTAAAATACAGTTTGGTTTTGGGTATTATCGCTGCAATCTTTGAAATCGTGCCTATTGCCGGTCCTATTTTTGCTGGAGCGGTCAGCGCTTTAATAGCCCTTTCACAATCGCCGTCATTGGCAATTTGGGTAGTTGTGATTTTCGTTTTAATTCAACAATTAGAGAGTAATGTGCTTACCCCCTTGATTATGAAGAGATCCGTTGGAGTCAATCCTGTTATTGTAATCCTTGCTCTTTTGGCTGGGGCTCAATTGGGTGGAATTGTGGGGGTTGTTTTGTCCATGCCGACGGTGGTACTTTTTGAAGAGATAATTTTGGAAATGAATAAAAGAAAGGTTCAAATTTCAAAGCTAAAAGCAGAAAAGGATGA
>CAZRVJ010000044.1:3099-4419 GCA_964603535.1 uncultured Candidatus Saccharibacteria bacterium | reverse complement strand
CTAACGCCATCTATAGAGCATCAACGCCAACCATTAATTATATTAAAAAAAATTACCCAGCTGCTTCTTTGCAATCAGCTGGTATTGCTGTTGGTCTTCCTTGGGATGAAGCCGGTAATAGCGAAGTTGGACACCTCACCATAGGTTCAGGAAGGGTTATTTATCAACACTATCCCCGCATTAGTTTAGCGGTGCGCAACGGAGATTTCTTCAAAAATCAAGCACTCAATGAAGCCTTTAATCATGGCATTAATAATAATTCTAATGTCCATATTTTAGGACTACTCTCTTCCGGCAATGTCCATTCTTCTTACGAACATCTACAAGCCTTAATTAAATTAGCTTCACTTAAAAAATGCCCGAAATTATTTTTCCATCTTTTTACCGATGGCAAAGACAGTCCTCCACAATCAGCTAAAGATATGGTGGAAAAACTGCAAAATGATTTAAAAAAATTCGGCGTAGGACAAATAGCCAGTTTAACCGGCAGATATTATGCTTTAGATCGCAGAAAAAATTGGGCAGTCACAAAAAAATATTACGATTTGCTCACTAAGGGCGAAGGACGCAAAGCTCCAGACCCCACCGTACTCCTCAATGAACACTATGCGAAAAAAATGTCCGATTCCTTTTTGGAACCAACCTTAATTTTCAACGCCGAAAAAACAGATGCCCCACATTTAATTCAAGACAATGATAGTTTAATCTTTTTTGATTTCCGTGAAGATAGCATCAAACAAATTGTTGCGCCTTTTATCTTAAAAGACTTCAAAGAATTTGAAAGAAAACCTCTCAACAATTTGAAAATCACTACCATGACAAATTATGATAATGATTTTAATGCTTCCGTTGCCTTCCCTCCAGAAAAAGTCACCAATAGTCTTACTGAGATTTTTAGTAATTTAGGAATGCAACAACTCAAAATCGCGGAAACAGAAAAATTTTATCACCTTACCTATTTTTTCAATTGTTTATCCGAAAAAGTTTTTCCAAATGAATTTAGAGTTCTAATCCCGTCAAAAGAAACAGCTCATCTAGATGACTCTCCAGAAATGCGCGCCCCTGAAATCACCGACCGTCTCATTACAGCTCTCAACGAAGGAATTTATGATTTCATTGCCGTTAATTATGCCAATCCAGACGCCTTAGCTCACACTGGAAATTTCAATGCTACTGTTAAAGGCATTGAGATAGTTGATCAACAACTAGCTAAGATTTTAGAATCAATAAAAAAACACGATGTAGACATAATTATTACCGCTGATCATGGTAATGCAGAAAGATTATATGATCCCAGAACTGGAGAAAAAGAAACGGCTC
>CAZRVJ010000044.1:0-3089 GCA_964603535.1 uncultured Candidatus Saccharibacteria bacterium | reverse complement strand
CACAACCCCAATCCTGTACCATTTTATTTAGTTTCCGAAAAATACAAACTCAAGGCAGAAAAACCAGACGCTCAAATAGACTCCGAAGAAAATAAAACACTGGGAGTAATCTGCGATGTGGCCCCAACCATTCTTGAAATAATGAACATCCCAACCCCTCCAGAAATGAAAGGAAAAAGTTTATTACAGTATCTAAAATAAAAATATGTTCGCCGACTGGCGAACATATTTTTTTAAGCAAATATTTTAAAATCTAATTTTATTTTTTCGTATAATCTAAACCGAATAAATCTCTACAATTTTTTGTAGTTATTTCAGCCACTTTTTCAATAGGTATATTTTTTAATTCCGCTATTTTTTTAGCAATATACTCCACAAAAACAGGCTCATTTCTTTGACCACGGAATGGTTCAGGTGCCACATACGGACAATCGGTTTCTACTAAAATTTTTTCTAAAGGAGTATTTTTTATCACTTCATCATATTGATGGGCAAAAGTGATAACTCCAGTAAAAGATAAATAAAAGCCCAAATCCAAAAACTTTTTCGCTACTTCCCAATCGCCACTGAAAAAATGAACTACTCCCGCCCTTTCTCCCTGATAATTATTATTTTTCAACAAATCCAAAACATCTTGATGAGCATCAAAATTATTTTTCGCTCTAATATGCAAAATTAATGGTTTCTTAAAATCTTGAGCCAATTTAATTTGCTTTTGAAAAATCTCTTTTTGTTCTGCTTTATTATTTTCACCGCCATGAAAATAATCCAATCCACACTCTCCTATTGCTATCACACGGGGGCTTTTCAAAAGTTCGGAAAAATTCTCAACATTAAAATCCTCAGCCAAACTTAAATCTTGGGAAGAATCATTTCCTCCTTGCGCATGAATAGGATGCAAGCCAATACTAGCGAAAAAGTTTTCCTGTTCAGCTAAATTAATTGCGGACAATGATTCTTGATAATTGTCACCAATAATAATCGTTTTAATATTTTTTTCTCGCATCCTCGCAATGACTTCTTGCCTGTCATTATCAAAACCAGAAAATTGCAGATGGCTATGACTATCAATTAAATATGGATCCATAATTATTTATCTTCTAGGAAAAAGTGGGGCAATTTTTTTAACTTGAAATTCTTTGCCCTTCCACTCCGTTTTTCCTTCATCTTTAATACCCAAAGAATCTTTAATTTTTCTGCTGGTTTCCGGCATAAATGGTTCAACCAACAAACTTAAATTAGCTAAAAGTATCCACAAAGAAGAAAGACATTGATTAAGCTCTTCTTTGTTTTCAATCTTCCAAATCTGCTTTTCATTAACAAAAGCATCGCCCACCCCAACTAAACGCAAAAAACTATCAGCGGCCATATTAGTACGAAAATCTCTAAACGCTTCACCATAATCTTTCCAAGTTGCGGTTATTTCTTTTTCCAAGAAATCAGAATCAGGTTTAATTACTCCACCATTCTTTTCAATTAAAGTTGTTACACGGCTTAATAAGTTACCAATGCCATTAGCTAATTCCTTATTATATCTTTCTAACAAAGAGGCTCTGCTAAAATCGCCATCTTGCGCCAAAGAAAATTCTCTTAAAAGATAATAACGAATAACATCGGAACCAAATTCATTAACCAATTCAAATGGATCTACAGCATTGCCCAAAGATTTAGATATTTTTTGTCCTTCCGCCGTAATAAAACCATGAATCACAATTTTATTGGGCATTCTTGCCTTAATAGATGTTAAAATCGCTGGCCAATAAATACAATGGAATTTAGTAATATCTTTTCCAATAAAATGCCAAATCTCCGTTGATTCATCATCCCACCAAGCGCGATAAATTGGAGAGTTCTTAGCGTAACCCAAGACAGTAATATAATTGCATAAAGCATCAAACCAAACATAAATTACCTGGCTAGGATCGTTAGGCACTGGGATGCCCCAATTATGAGCGCGAGCTTGCGATCGAGAAATGCTGAAATCCCACAAGCCGCTTTTCAAAAAATTTAAAACATCGCCTTTGCGGTTTTCCGGATAAATTTCAATTTTCTGATTTTGATAAATATCTTCCAATCTTTTTTGATAATCAGTAAGTTTAAAAAAGTAATTTTCTTCTTGAACAATTTCTGGCTTGGTTTTATGAACTGGACACAAACCATCAATTAAATCTTCTTCTTTATAAAAATCTTCGCATCCCACGCAATACAATCCTTGATAAATATTTTTATAAATATCTTCGGAAGCATTTTGCCAAATTTTTTGAGCTCCTTCTGTATGACGCAATTGAGTGGTTCTAATAAAATCATCAAATGATAAATTCAAGGCTTTTTTTAGATCCTGAAAACGTTTGGAATTTTTATCTACCAAATCCTTCACGGGAACGCCCAATTTTTCCGCGGACAAAACATTTTTTAAACTATTTTCATCAGTACCGGTTACGAAAAAGACTTGATTACCAATTAGGCGTTGATATCGCGCCGCGCAATCAGTTTGAACCGATTCTAACGCATGACCAAGATGCGGGTCAGAATTAACATAAGGTATAGATGTTGTAATATAAATTTTTTTATTCATTTTTTTTAATAGGTTTTGAATTTTTATTTTTTAACTTATATAATATTTATATGATATTAACAATGCATTCTGTAGTAGGCGCCGCCATCGCTAATCAAATCTCCAACCCTTGGATTGCTTGGCTATCCGCCTTTATTTCTCATTTTGTTTTAGATTCTATTCCTCATAGGGAATACAGTTTGGAAAATGCTAAATACGGTTGGAAGAGTAAAAAATTCTGGATTTTAGCCGTAAAAATTTTAATAGACCTCCTAGCTGGTTTTGCTTTTATTATAATCTTTACTCAGGACCGAAGCAACTTGCCAAAAAATATTATCGCCGGGTTTGCTGGGTTAATTCCAGACGGCCTAACGGTTTTATATTACATTACTAAGAAAAAAGACATAAATCAATTCTTCTCTAATACAACAGTTCAAAGAACTCCCCTTTTTGGCGGTTCCTTTTGGAGAACAATTAATAAAGGATTGGAAAAATTTTACTTCGGTTTTCATAAAAAATTTCATGTGGTAAAAAT
>CAZRVJ010000043.1:0-4565 GCA_964603535.1 uncultured Candidatus Saccharibacteria bacterium | reverse complement strand
GGTAAAATTTAAAATTTTATTTATGTGCAATGCTTGATTTGAAGAATCAAACATTTTGGCAAGTTCCAAAAAGAAATATACGCGCAATGCTTCTTGCGCCGGCCCAAAGAAATTATTATATTCGTTAATCGTTTTTGCATTTTCCTCTGCTTCTAATTGGCCGACAATATCTATCCCAATAACTTCTTGAAGTCCTTCGTATACATAAAAAGCAGCAATGGCATGAAAATATCTTTTATGCATGGCTTTTGTATAACTCATTAATGTTTGAAATTCTATAGTTTTTGATTGATTATTTTCCATTTTCAACAATTTTTATTTCCTCCTGGACGAGTCTATAAAATTCATTGACTTCTTATTCGTTTGTACCAAACTACCAATCTTTTGCTTCATATACCTACATTATCCTAAATTCCATTACAAATCGCAACATGTCCTAAGTGCTATCACATTTTTCAAAAGACAAATCCCACCCGTATACCTAAATATCGCTATGGAAAAAATCTCTAAAAAGTCTTATACTGTCTATGTACGTTAAGCTCTGAACTCAGTTACGCCATGCTTAGTTTTTTAATAAAAAAGAAGTCATAATGGAATTACACATATGAAAGAAATTATGCTTCATGATCAATGGCTCGTTAAAGCGCCCATTGACGATATATTTAAAATAATAACAGACTTCGAAAAATTTCCAGAACACTTCCCAAAAGTTGCCGAATCAATACAAATAAAAAAACGAGAAGAAAATTACTTAGAAATGGAGGCGGTTGTCAGATCATTCGGCAAAAGATTTCCGGTGCAAATGAAAACCCACATTCTTCCAGGAAAGGGTTTTGTTTCGGATAATGAAAGCCCTAAATTTGGAACTTCTGGCCATGAAGAATTATTACTCTCTGAACATCCGGAAGGAACTATGATCACTTACACTTATCAAGTTAGCATCCATAAACGCTGGCTTCGTATAATTGCAACGCCACTTATCCGCTGGTATTCAATGAAATACTGGGAAAAAGCCGTTATACGGGAATTGAAAAAAATACTGGGAAAATAATAAAAAATCTTAAAACAATCATATGATTTCTAAATTTTTATCAAAAAATAAAATAATAATAATCGCAATTATCATCGTAATAATCGCTGGAATTGGTTATTGGTTTTATCAATCACAATTAGAAACCAATAAAACGCCGAAAGAAAAATTTATCCTTGATCAAAAAAACTGCACTTACAATGTTGACGGCAAAGATGTCACATTAAAAGATGGATTCGCAGAAGAAGCAATCCCCGACTCCAGCTCAAAGATAGTCACGAGATATTTCGGTAATGAAGCTTTCGGCGATTTCAATAATGACGGCCTTTCCGACGTAGCTTTTCTCTTTTCTCAAAACTCTGGCGGCAGCGGAACCTTTTATTATATTGCAGTTGCTTTAAACGGTACCGACAAATGTCTAGGCACTAACGCTATTTTCTTCGGAGATCGCATTGCTCCACAAACCACAGAATTCAGAAATGGAGAAATAATTTTAAATTATGCAGATCGCAAAATTAATGAGCCAATGGTAGCCCATCCTTCGATCGGAGTATCAAAATATTTTAAAGTTAGTGAAAATAAACTAATAGAAATTGAAAAATAGATTTTCTAAAAAATAGCGACTGTCATGGTCGCTATTTTTTATAACTTCAATTACCCCTGTACAAATTATCAAAAAAGATTTATAATTAAATAATTAATATGCAACAAAATAATCACACAAATAATTCCGGATTTTCAGGCCTGGGCATTGCTCCGAGCTTTTTAGAAATTATCGCTAGATTAGGATATAAAAACCCCACTCCAATTCAACATCAAGCTATTCCTGTTGCCTTAGAAGGAAAAGATCTAGTTGGCATCGCTCAAACTGGTACCGGTAAAACCATGGCTTTTGGTATTCCTTTAATTCAACGATTAAACCAAACAAATGGTAACGGATTAATTATTTTACCAACCCGCGAACTCGCCATTCAAGTCAATGAAGTTATTACCAGATTAGGATCTAGATTAGGATTTAAAACAGTGGTGCTTATTGGCGGTATGCCCATTCGCCCACAAATTCAAAGCCTTAGTCATCATCCTGATATTATTATTGCTACTCCCGGAAGACTTAACGATCATTTACAACAAAGAACAGCTAATTTAAAAAATGTTAAAGTGGTTGTCTTAGATGAGGCCGATCGCATGTTGGACATGGGTTTTGCTCCACAAATAAAAAGAATTTTTCAAGAATTACCTCGTGAACGCCAAACCATGTTATTCTCCGCCACCCTCGCCCCGGAAATTATGAAAATGGCTACTAATTTTTTAAAATTACCAATTCGTATTGAAGTGGCTCCGACGGGATCAGTAGCTGAACATTTATCACAAGAAATATTTATCATTCCTAAAGATGATAAAAGTAGATTAATAGAAAAACTTTTACAACAATATTTAGGTACTACTCTTATTTTTACTAAAACAAAACACGGAGCTAGGAAGCTTACTAAAGCCATCAGAGAAATGGGACACAGCGCCATGGAAATTCATTCCAATCGTTCTCTCGCCCAACGCGCCGATGCTATAGCTGGTTTTAAATCCGGAAAATACAGAGTTTTAGTCGCTACTGACATTGCTTCTCGCGGTATTGATTTTAATCATATTGAGTTAGTAATTAATTATGATTTGCCGACCAATACCGAAGATTATGTGCATCGCATTGGACGCACAGCCAGAGCCGGAGTCGCCGGTCACGCCATTTCTTTGGTTTCACCGGAACAACGCAGAGAATTACGCGAGATTGAACGTTTAATCAAAAAAACTCTACCTATTTCTCCGGTGCCGGAATTACCACCCAGACGACAACCCAAGACCGAAACCTCCAATCAGATTAGCCACAGACCATTTGCTAAATCAAAACCAAAACATCGTGATTTTAAACCATCACGATCCAGGCATTCTTTTCGTTATCAAAATCGCAATCGTAGAAGATAATATCTTCTCCATGCGAGAAAATATTAATAGAATATAAAATTGCAATTTTATCAAAAAATTGACTTTTTTTGATAAATCTTTAATATGAATAATAGTTTTAATTAAAAAAATAAAGGAGAATGTAATGAAAAAGAAGATGATTTTTAGACCTTCGTGGAACCCTCGGTTAAAAGCATGGGTCCACAGAAGAATTGAAAAAATCAGCAAAAAAGAAAGTTTTTGCTCCACTTGTGAAAGTTATGAAAGATGTCCTATTCTGCACAGCCTTACAGGAATCAAAAAGAATGACAAAATTGATTTCATTATCACTCGTTGTGGATTTTACAAAGCAATTTCTTGCAATAACTCCGACGAGTTGCAGAAAAAACTCCAAAGAGAAACTCATTTCAACAATCCCGATGTTTGGGTCAATCCCACTTCCGAAGATCTGAGAAAAAATCAATGCATGTGCCGAACCGAATCTTGCCGTAGATTGAATATCAAAAATTCTGATAGAAATTGTTCCGTCGCCAATCAACTCTTCGCGATCTGCAAAGAGTATGACATTGCCCTATTCGTTTTTCAATGTCCCAATTGGGACAACACCGGAAAGAGATTGAAGTCATATTCCTCCTTATAAAAAATCCGCCCCGACTCAAAAAGAGTCGGGGCTTTTTTTAAATAAAATAATATCGCCTTTATAAAGGCGATATTATTACGCAAATAAAAAATCCGCTTAAAATTATTAACAAAGAATTCCTGGCGAAGCCTACTCTCCCAGCCGTGTTCGGGCAAGTACCATTAGCATTCATTGCTTTCACTTCCGTGTTCGGGATGGGAACGGGTGGTGCACAATGAACTGAATCACCAAGAAATCTCTATCAAGAATTTCAAACGGATTCAAAAAAATAAATAAGTAATTGATTATCAAAGTTATATGTAATATTTCTCATCGAGGCGAAACTACCCAATTAGTATTTCTCGGCTGAAACTATTACTAGTCTTACACCTGAAACCTATCAACCTAGTCATCTCCTAGGGGGTAATGATACCTAATCTTGGGGTTGGTTTCGCGCTTAGATGCTTTCAGCGCTTATCCCGACCGAATAATAGCTACTCGGCATTCCTTTGGTAAGAAAGCCGATAGACCAGAGATTCGTTCAACCCGGTCCTCTCGTACTAGGGTCGAATTCCCTCAAGTATCAAACGCCTACGGCAGGTAGAAACCAACCTGTCTCACGCATGAGTTTCTCACTTATTACTAAGTGCATGGACTATATCTTCATCCTTATTTGTATAAGGAGGCTAACATTTAGTCTCTACGGGCTTTTTATAAATAAAAATTCCCTCGGTATTGCCCTCAACTTTCTTGTAGGGTTTTACCGATATTAGTTAGCATGAAACATAAGAATTACTTCTTATGACCGCCGTGATGATGTCTTATCTTCGGATTTAAACCGTTCATGCGCCAATCATAATCTTGTTGTACAAAATTAGCACATCAACGGTTTAAACCCAGCTCGCGTATCTTTTTAATTGGCGAACAGCCAAACGCTTGGGACCTTCTCCAGCCCCGCGCTAA
>CAZRVJ010000042.1:0-4714 GCA_964603535.1 uncultured Candidatus Saccharibacteria bacterium | reverse complement strand
GGTAACTCTAAAAAGCGGATTGTGCTAGGCACAAGCAAATCTATATGTGCTTGCCTCACCCACCCAGTGCGCGCACAAGAAACCATTCGCTATCGCGAATGGCTCCCTTATTAGCTCAAATCTAGCGTAGTCCATCCTTTTAGCGATGAATCGTAAGAATATGCACTATTGCGGTTTATTTTCCATCCGTTTGGTCCGTCTTTAACTACAATACCTCCATCAAATCCTTTCTTGCCTTTAATCCATTTCTGCAAGGCTTCCGCTTTGTATTTCGTGTCGTTGCTTTCTGCGGTAATACCCGCTTTTGTATCAACAATCAAAACGCCACCTTTTGTTTTCACAATCCAGTCGGGATAGAAAAGTTTTTCTTTGTTTTCATCTGGATTGTAATACGAGATTGAAAAATGCTCGCTTCCTGTGTCGCCGTTTTTGTGCCACCATTCGACACTCTTGTTTTTTGGCGATTCAAGAAACTTTACAAAATTTTCTTCGTTCTCTCGTCCGACATAATTCTTTTCAATCCAAAACGGCGCAAGTGCTGATTTTTTAACATCCAATTCTTCATACTGGTCGGTAAAGAACAACGCCTCGCGTGGAATTTCAATATGCTCTACGCGCTTCGCGCGTGCCGCTTTTTTGTTCACTTCTTGCTCACGAATTGTTCTATATGCCAAAAGCGCGTCGCCGATAACTGGCGCAAGTGTACCTGCGGGACTAACCAAATCGTTCACAATCACTTTATACGCCTCAGCGCGAGAAAGTTTGAGTTTCTCCATTAGATACACATTGAGCGCGGTTTTAAGTTTTCCCCAAGAACGCTCTGGCGCGAATTTTCGGTTTTCGTCGGTTTGCCCAGCAACAATTTTGAAACAAAGCAAATTGTATAATCGTTCTAGGTCATGGCGAGACATTTCTTCATCATAACTTCCGCCCTCCTCAAATAATTCTTTTGTAAAATTGTCATAGTCGTCAATCTCTACACCGACAATCAAGCCGTTAGTAACTTTTGGCTTCAAATCCATTTTCTTGATATCCAGTTTCTTATCCGCAACCTGTTTGAATGTCGTTTGGTATGTATCACCCAAGTCGTTGTAGTCCGCACGCGTCATAAAGACAGATTCTAACTTGATCGGCTCAACACTCTTTTTGCGATAACTACCATTGATCGCTGGTCGATTTTCTGTTTTTGATTTTGCGTATTCAGCAAGAACCTCGTTTCGCTTGTAGTTTGTATACAAATATCCAAGATTGAGTTCGGGATGTGCAAAATGCATACCAAAAGGCATACGCAAAATTCGCCCGACAGTTTGTATCGCAAAAGTCGGATTTTTAATTTCGCGGAACATCACTAACACACCTGCACGCGGACAATCCCAGCCCGTCGCGGCGGCTTGCTTGAACAAGAGGAACGAAACAGGCGAATTGCTTTTCTCCAAGTCATCCAAATTCTCTTTTTCTTTTGATAACCAAACGGCGACTTCATCGCTCTTTACGCCTTTTTTCTTCAAGTATTCCAAAACAATCGTCTGCTTATTCGTGTCGCTTGTTTCTTTAGTCGCTTGGTCATCATTTGGAAGTTGGATCAGTACAAGCGGATTAACTTCAACACCGAGTTTTTTATACAACGCCACTAATTCCAGCCGTTTAGCATAAGCGAGTTCCAAAAGCATTTCATCTTGGTCAAGTTTCTTGACCGATTTTTCCTCCAAATCTTCCTTTGTTTGGAAAATGATTTTTTCTTTGATAAGTCCTGCTTCAACAACATCGCTACGCTTCACTTCTATATAACCCGCAGTTTCGGCGCGAGTAGGAATATATTTTGGTGTTGCCGACACGCGAAGCGTGATTTTTGGCTTAATAAGTCCGTCCACGACTTCCAGTGCGAGTTCGGTATCGCTCCCGATATGTTCTTCGTCAATAATCACGACGATTTTGCGCCCAGCTTCGTGCGTTTCGTTGATGAAATTATCAAAAGTCAGTCCCAGCTCATTTTCCCGGCGCAATTTTCGACTGTCTTTGCTTTTGCCTTTGATTTTCTGCCAGTTTATGAAAAAGACATCGTTTTGGTGGAGTTTCTCGCGAGCGAGATCATTGAGGTCAATCAAATCCAGCTCACTTGCTCCGCCATAGTAATCAAAAAGTTTCTTTTTGCTCTGTTCGTATGAATCCTCGCTGAACGAGAACCACACAAACGCCACATCGTTGCCTGCAAAGCGAGGATCACTCACGATGTCGCGCAAAAATTGCGCTAGCATTATCGTCTTTCCCGAACCTGTCGGCGATTTGAAAACAAGAGGAATATTTTGGTTTGGCAATTTCCACAAGCTCAAAAACTGGTCTTTAAGCTGTGATATTGCTGTTTCTTGAAATGGTTTTAGTGCAAACATAATTTTATAGTCTGTTTAGTTCCTTGTAGACTTCGATAATCGGTTCAGGAATATCCTCGACTTTGATATTCGCGGTGGAATACTCGCCTTTGTATTCATTCTTGCCCCAACTGAAAATATACAAAACTGTCGGCAGATTTTTCTTTTCCAGCTCGGCGATAAGCTCGGAGAGTTTTGTTTTGTCCTCTTTAAAGTAAATCGCTACCTGTTTGCCTTTGCCCTCAAAAATCTGCCACCACTCATTTTTCTCCACTTCATTGAGTGCGTCTTCGCGAACGGCAATCATTTCTCCTGCTTCGTATGTAATGCGGATTTTTGCGTCATCGGGAACTTTGTGGATTTGCTCAATGTCCACGAGGTCGGTTTGATAGTAGAAAAGATTGCTTGGCAGTCCAGCGACTTTTTCGCTTTTCTTGTTCTTGTATCCATTGATAACTGCTTTAATACGCGGATAGCAGACAGATTCGGCAATCCCGCCGTTTCCGCCATTGTTGTTTTCGTTGTTGGTGCAAAGAATAAACTTACGGTTGCCACCATCAATTTTATTCATCTCCAAAACGGCGTGGCCTGTTGTGCCAGAACCGGCGAAAAAGTCCAAAACGACGGCATCCTTTTTAGCCATAAGTTTAACAACATCAATTATCAAATTTAGAGATTTTGGAAAATCAAACTGCTTTGCAGAACCCAAAATATTTTCCAATACCTTCGTTCCAAAATGATATCCGTGATAATCCTTCTTGATCCAATGAGTAACAAATACTTGGCTAGGTCTTAATTTCTCATACAATACAATCTTTCCGTTTTCTTTTTTTGCAACAATGGCGTCGTCTTTCACTTTTTCCATGAAAGTATCCCCAAAAGTTTTCCACACCCGATCTACTCCTTTATCAGTAATTGGCAGTGCTTTTTCAAAACCCGTCTTTTTTTCTAAACTGAATTGTTTTAAATCCTCACTAACATATATTGGGTAAAATCCCTCAGGCTTGTTCTCTCGTAAACTATATTTACCATCCGTGAGGCGAATAAAATTTTTAAGCTTATAGTCTCCTTTTTCATCACTCAGATTGAATTCTTTTTCTTTCTCTTTATCTAAAACTACATCACGAAACGAAGCAACCTGCCTGTTTTTAGCGTAAATGAGCATGAATTCGTTAGATGGGCTGAGGAAGTTCGCAAATTGTCTTCCTTCGGGTTTGTGAACAACCGTTACAACACCTATTCGGTTTTGCTCACCAAAGATTTTATCCATCAAAACACCCAAAGTAAATAATTCGTAGTGATCAATCGCACACGCGATAAAACCCGTATCTTTCAAAAGTTCTTTCGCCAATCTCAACCTGTGGTTCATAAAAGATAACCACTTACTATGTCTATATGTGTCTTCACTATCTACATAGTCATTGTTATATTTCCAATCCCTTGCTCCTGTGTTGAATGGTGGATCAATGTAGATGAGGTCAATGCTCTTTTTGTGCGTGTAGTTAAGAACCGAAAGTGCAAGGTAATTGTCTCCCTCAATCATCAAGTTATTTTGGTGCGTTTCATCAATATCAATTCGATTTTTGACAACTTCTTTCAAAACAGGGACTTTCGTCTTTGACTGTTCGACAACATCTTCTTCTTTATTCTCAAAAACCAGCCCAAGATTATTTTTCTTGAGTTTCCTAATTTGGCTTTCCAGCTCCGCTACCTTTTTTTGCAAATTATTGTCTGTCATAATTATTTGATCAAATCATCAACACTAACCTCAAGCGCCTTTGCTATTTTTGAAAGAGTATCAATAGTCGGGTTCTGACTACCTCCCGATTCTATCTTGATAATTGTGTTATAGGTAACATCCGCCATTTTAGAAAGACGATCTTGGGAAATACCGAACTTTTGTCGGTATTTCTTTATGTTATTGGCGATTGTTGATTTTTTGCTTGCAGACATTATAATATATTACTATAATTAGAGTAATAGCTGTGAATGATTACCTAACTTATTACAATGATAGCAAAAAATAACACAATGGTAAATATGAAGCGTCGGAACCAAAACCAAAAATTTTCCTTTCCATTTTTTGCCGGCTCCCCCCACACCCCCCGCCGAAAGAGGAATTGTAAGGAAATTTTTGGTTTTGGGATCGCGACCGAAGGGAGCGTGCGAGGCGCAAGTATCATTCGTCAAAATCCTGCGGATTTTGTCCGAAATACATTCGAACTTCGTCCAATACACACCGCCAAAATTGAAAATCGGAATTGGAAGCCGAAATGGGGTCGCGCCGCAGGCGCGACACAAACGCATTCCCGCCAAAAATTCCCGAATCCAAAAGGTTTTTCCACGCT
>CAZRVJ010000041.1:0-4743 GCA_964603535.1 uncultured Candidatus Saccharibacteria bacterium | reverse complement strand
TTATGGCTCTAATGGAACTGCAGTCACTGCAGTTCCAGATTCTGGTTATCATTTTGTTTCATGGTCTGACTCTTCAACCACGAATCCAAGAACTGATACAAATGTAACCAGTGATATTTCTGTCACAGCTTCTTTTGCAACCAACACTCATACTTTAACTTACACAGCCGGATCTCATGGAACAATCTCTGGCACTGCTTCACAAACAGTAGATTATGGCTCTAATGGAACTGCAGTCACTGCAGTTCCAGATTCTGGTTATCATTTTAAGAGTTGGGATGATGGCGTTTTAACAGCAGAGAGAACGGATACAAATATAACTGCAAATCACACATATGTTGCGAGTTTTGAAGTTACAGGCACAACGACTTATAACATTTCTTCTTCTTCCGGTTCACATGGGTCAATTAGCCCACTTGGAACAGTAAATGTAAATAATGGAGATAATCAATTGTTCAATATGGTAGCAGATTCTGGTTATTCTATTGCTGATGTCGTAGTTGATGGTTCATCTGTTGGTTCAGTTTCTTCTTATCAGTTTAATAATGTCTCCGCTGATCATACAATATCGGTAAGTTTTACAAAAAATCCAACAGTTTCAGGTGGTGGTAGTGGCAGCATGACAGCGGGTTGGAGTAGTCAATTAGTAATACCAATTGGAGGATTTAAGGTTGAGATCAATGAAGGAAAATCCATAACTTCAAATCGCTTTGTCACTTTAAAATTTAATGCTAACAATGCAAACGCGGATAAGATGGCAATTTCTTTAACTGGCGATTTTAGTAATGCGACTTTAGAAGATTATTCCGCTAATAAACAAATTGATCTTTGCCAAAATTCTGTTCAGACTTTAATTTGTCCTGATGGGCAGTATACGATTTATGTAAAGTTTTATAATAAACAAGGAATATCTTCCGATGTGGTTGTTCAAAAAATTACGCTTTTAACTGGAAAACAGCCATTGAATAATGATGAAACAAAAAATAATAATGGAACATTTGTGAAAGATTTAAAACTCGGAGTAAAAGATGATCAAGTTAAAACTCTTCAGCAATTTTTAAATCAAAATGGTTTTAATATCGCGAAGAATGGAGCTGGTTCTATTGGGAAAGAAACTAATTTTTTTGGTTCGTTGACTTCAAAGGCTCTTATTAAATTTCAAGAAGCAAATAAAAACAAAGTCGTTGGTCTGATTAGTGAAAGAGGGTATTTAGGGCCAATAACGCGCGGACTTATTAATTCAATGATAATAAATAAAGAGCCTCTAAATTCTACACAACCAGCAACAAATTCTTCTTCTATTGGAATTAATACTCCGCTTTATAAGGGTATGCAATCAGAATATGTTTATAAATTACAAAAGCTCCTTGCAGCTAAAAAAGATATTTATCCTGAAGGATTAATAACTGGATATTTTGGATTGCTTACTGAAAAAGCTGTACAAAATTTTCAACTTAAATATGGAGTGGTTGGTTCAAAAAATAATTCTGGTTTTGGCGTAGTTGGTCCGAAAACCATAGATAAACTACAAGAAGTTTTTAAAGATTAAATTTAGTATAAAATTTAAAAAATATCCCGCGTTTTAATTTTTTGTTTGGGTTTTACAAGATGAGTTGGGTGATAAATAACTCAT
The DNA here is from genome assembly GCA_964603535.1 of uncultured Candidatus Saccharibacteria bacterium. GTDB lineage: Bacteria > Patescibacteriota > Minisyncoccia > UBA6257 > JAAZHW01 > DAONDV01. The sequence continues at coordinate 3,110 of CAZRVJ010000041.1, read as the reverse complement.
TATTTAAAAATTGTGTTATTGGTGGACCTAGCGAGAATCGAACTCGCGCCTCGTCAATGCGAATGACGCGTCGTACCACTAGACTATAGGCCCAATTTATTAATCTTACACTTTTTTTAAATTTTGTGAAGCTTTTTTATCTTGATAAAAAGTGATACAATTTTTATATGAAAGCGATGAGTCCAATCACAAAAGAATACGCTAAAGTTTTTAAAATGCTGGGAGATTATGATTCCGGTAAATTAAAATTGGCGAAAACTGGCAAACCAAAATTCGTCCTAACTTATATAGAAGCGCAGCAAGTAATTGGGGAAGCAAAAAAGGAATTGAAAAAAATGGGCGTAAACGTGGGGATGTTTGGAAAGGAAATTGGTAATAAATTAGAAACAATTATCGCTAGTCTTTATCAGACTTTTGGTAAAAAAGATTTATACCCGAGCGTAGGAGAAAAGGCGGTTAATTTATTGTATTTTATTTTAAAAAATCATCCTTTCGTAGACGGCAACAAAAAAATTGCAGTTTTATTGTTTTTGTATTATTTGAAAAAAAACGAATATTTTAAGGAAGATGAAAAAATAGATGACAACGCTTTGATATCTTTAGTGCTGTTGATAGTTTTGAGTAATTCCAAAGAAAAGGATAATTTGGTAAAAATTGCTACTAATTTTTTGAAATAATTTGCAAAAAAAATTTAAAGGATTATAATAAATAAAGACAACTGAATAAGATGTTTATCAAGAGAGGTAGAGAGAGCACTGGCTCGTCAATATCTACCCAGCAACCCTTTAAAGAGTTTCTTTAAAAAGGTGCTAAGTCCAGCCCTTAATAAGGGAAAGATAAAGGTCGATTTTTTAAGAAATTCTTTCCATTTAGGAAAGTTTTTTTGTTTTATGAAAAAAATAAGAACTTGTGAATTTGTTTCTCCGAAACATCCGGATAAAATTTGTGATTTTATTGCCGATTCTATTTTGGATGCTTTTTGGTTAAAAGATAAGAATAGTCGTGTGGCAGTAGAGGTGATGGGTGGCCATGGTCAGGTTAATGTTTCCGGTGAAATCACTAGTAAAGCTCGGGTTAATATAAAGGATATTGTGAGAAAGATTGTTGGTAAAAATTTCGCGATTAATTTAAAAATTAGTCAGCAAAGTCCTTTTATTGGTCAAGGAGTTGATGTTGGTGGCGCTGGAGATCAGGGAATTATGAATGGTTATGCGACTCGCGAAACAAAATCTTTGATGCCTCAAGAATATGAATTGGCGCGTTATTTGTGTCAGGAAATTTTTAAACATTATCCTTATGATGGCAAAACACAAATTACTATGGAAGGTAAGAAAGTTTTGTCAGTAGTGGCTAGCTTTCAAAAAGCCAAGGCAAAGGATTTATTGAAATTAACGCAATCATTAATAAAGGCCGAGGAATATTTAATCAATCCGGCTGGTGATTGGAAAATGGGGGGATTTGATGCCGATTCTGGTCTTTCTGGTAGAAAAATTGTCGTTGATGCCTATGGTCCGAGAGTGGCGGTTGGCGGTGGCAGTTTTTCCGGAAAAGATTGTACTAAGGTTGATAGAAGCGGCGCTTATATGGCGCGAAAAATTGCCGTTGATTTATTGAAAAAATATAAGGCTTCGGAGGTTTTGGTGAGTTTAGCCTATGCCATTGGTAAGGTTGATCCGGTAATGGCGGTGGCAGATATTGATGGTCAGCAAATTGAGATAAAAGATTATGATTTAACGCCTGGTGGTATTAGAAAGTTTTTGCAATTAGAAAAACAAAATTTTTCAAAGACTGCTCAATGGGGTCATTTCGGTCAAAATTTTATCTGGGATAAGTAATCTAAAAACCGCCCCGACTAAAAAGTCGGGGCGGTTTTTTGTGCATTTAATTATTTGATTATTCCATTTCGGATTGAAGCTGCTTCTACAATTTTATCAATTAGTTGTTGATGATTTAAACCGGAGGCTTCGGCGGCGATGGCCATTTCATCGTGTTGCTCCAAGTAAGGATTTAAATTAGCTTCTAAGACATAAATTTTATTATCTTTATCCATTCTGATATCAAAACGAGCGTAATCTCTAGCGCCTAAAGCATAATTAGCTTTAATGGCGATATCATAAACTTTGTCTTTTATTTCATTGGGCAAGTCGTCAGGAATTTTTAAACCGATGGTCTTGGGTAATCCCATTTCTTCTTCCAATTTTGCTTCGTGGGTGTAAATTTTGTGTTTGTCGGCTGGCCATTTAGAAAAATCCAATTCTAATAATTGAAGCGGTTTTAAAGTTTTTCCGCCGCTGAGAATTGAAACAAAAAATTCTCTGCCTTCAATATATCTTTCTACTAAAGCATCGTCTTTAATATTTTCATGAATATCTTTTACTTTTTTAACGAAAGCTTCTTCATTTTCTACGAAAGAATTTTCATCAATGCCGATAGAGGCATCTTCGTGCACTGGTTTTATAAATAAAGGAAATTCAAACCCCTTGGGAATTGTCGGATTTTCACCTAGTGGGACAACAAAAAAGTCGGGGCAGGGAATGTTGTGAAAATTAAAAATCTTTTTAGTAAGATGTTTGTCATTGCTTAAAAATATACTACCCGAAGAAGATCCGGTAAAAGGAATGCCGGTCATTTCCAATAAAGCTGTGATGTTAAATTCAAATTTATCGGTGTTGCGGAAAGTTTCAATTAGATTAAAAATTAGATCCGGCTTTTCTTGTTTGATTCCATTGATGATTCTGGAGATACTTTGATTGGCTGGCAAAAGAACCACATTGTAATTTAGGTTTAATAAAGCGTCTTTGATTTGATCAATAACCGCGTCGCGTTTGGGTTTTTTACTAGGATATTCTTGGTAAAAAAGAATTAATATTTTAATTTTAGGCTTGGCCTGAGCGGAAGCTATTTTTTTGTACCATTCTTCAACGGTAGTAGTAATTGATTCTATGGGCGTTTCTAATTCTTTTTTGAATTCTGGGACCGGTTTGTTGCCATATTCTTTTATTAATTCCGCGGCGAAAGCCAATTTTTTAAAGGCGCGTGTGCCTTGATAATATTTTTTCCAATCAAAGCCGGGGGTAATCAATAGAGCAAAGGTTTCGGAGAAATCTTCG